>NZ_SOGW01000076.1:0-35370 GCF_004403075.1 Cryobacterium sp. TMT2-10
CCGGGGCGGCGGCCGGGGCGGCCGGGGCGGCGGTCGGGGCTGCGGTCGGGGCTGCGGTGGCCGGGGCTGAAACGGCGCCGACGACCAGGCCGAAGCTCAATAGGGAGATGGCGCCGAGGCGCGACAGGGAACGCAGGCGGTTCTCAGAATTCATCATGGGCGCAGGCTAGCGCGATGCCGACGGCGTCAACTAGGACGGGTTGTGACCCCAGCTAGGGGGGGGGTGCGTCCGGGCGCGCAAAAAGCCCGCCCTGCCGTAACAGGACGGGCTTTCCGTCTTACCGACTAACCTGGCGAGAGGTTGTCGGCAGATCTAGCGGACTACGCCTCGGTCGAAACCGGTGCGTCCTCGGTGCCGGCCTCAGCCGACTCTTCGAGTACCGGGGCGAGCGAGAGCTTGCCACGGTCGTCAATCTTGGTGATCTCAACGAGGACCTTCTGGCCCACGCCGAGCACGTCTTCGACGTTCTCCACGCGCTTTCCGCCGGCGAGCTTGCGCACCTCGGAGATGTGCAGCAGGCCGTCCTTGCCCGGGAGCAGCGAGACGAAGGCGCCGAACGCGGCGATCTTCACGACAGTTCCGAGGAACTGCTCGCCAACCTCGGGGTTGGTGGGGTTCGCGATGGAGTTGACCATGGCGCGGGCGGCCTCGGCCGACGGTCCGTCGACGGCGCCGATGTACACGGTGCCGTCCTCCTCGATGGAGATGTCGGCGCCGGTCTCGTCCTGGATCCCGTTGATCGTCTTGCCCTTCGGGCCGATCAGCTCGCCGATCTTGTCGACGGGGATCTGCACGCTGATCACGCGGGGCGCGGTCGGTGCCATCTCGTCCGGGCGGTCGATGGCGGCATTCAGCACGGCGAGGATGGTCGTGCGAGCATCCTTGGCCTGGGTGAGTGCGCCGGCGAGCACCGAGGCGGGGATGCCGTCGAGCTTGGTGTCGAGCTGGATCGCGGTGACGAATTCGCTGGTTCCGGCGACCTTGAAGTCCATGTCGCCGAGGGCGTCTTCGGCGCCGAGGATGTCGGTCAGAGCCGCGTAGCGGGTCTTGCCTTCAACGGTGTCGGAGATGAGGCCCATCGCGATGCCGGCGACCGGGGCGCGCAGCGGCACTCCGGCGTTCAGCAGCGACAGGGTCGAGGCGCAGACGGAACCCATCGAGGTGGATCCGTTGGAGCTGAGCGCCTCGGAGACCTGACGGATGGCGTACGGGAACTCCTCGCGCGTCGGCAGCACGGGGACCAGGGCACGCTCAGCGAGCGCGCCGTGGCCGATCTCGCGGCGCTTCGGGGTTCCGACCCGGCCGGTTTCACCGGTGGAGTAGGGCGGGAAGTTGTAGTTGTGCATGTAGCGCTTCTTGGTGACCGGGCTCAGGGAGTCGATCGTCTGCTCCAGCTTGAGCATGTTCAGCGTGGTGACACCCAGGATCTGGGTCTCGCCGCGCTGGAAGATGGCCGAGCCGTGCACGCGCGGGATGATGGCAACCTCGGCGTCGAGCGGGCGGATGTCCGCGAGCCCACGGCCGTCGATGCGGATGCCCTCGTTGAGCACGCGTGAGCGCACGACGAGCTTGGTGACCGACTTGTACGCGGCGGACACCTGGTTGTTGGCGCCGGCGTCGAGCTCTCCGGCGTCGACCTTCGCGGCGATGGCGTCCTTGACGCGGGCCTTGAGGGCGTCATCGGCGTCCTGGCGGGCGACCTTGTCGGCGATCTGGTAGACGCCCTTGAGCTCCTCGTAGGCGAGGGCCGCGACGGCGTCGTAGGTGGCCGGCTGGTAGGACGGGAACACCGGGTAGTTGCCGGTGGCCTTGGAAGCGGAGTCCGCGACCTTCTGCTGCGCTTCGATGAGCTGCTTGATGAAGGGCTTCGAGGCTTCGATGCCCTCGGCGATGACCTCTTCGTTGGGCTTGATGGCGCCGCCCTTGATCAGGTTCCAGGCGTTGTCGGTGGCTTCGGCCTCGATCATCATGATCGCGACGTCCTGGCCGCCATCGGCATCCGTCACCACGCGGCCGGCGACGACCATGCTGAACACGGCGTCGACGATCTGGGAGTGCTTCGGGAAGGCGACCCACTGGCCGGAGCCGTGCTCGTCGGGGATGAGGGCGACACGAACGCCACCGATCGGGCCCGAGAAGGGGAGTCCGGCGATCTGGGTCGACATCGACGCAGCGTTGATGGCCAGAACGTCGTAGTACTCGTCCGGCGCGATGGCCAGAACGGTGACGACAACCTGGATCTCGTTGCGGAGCCCGTCGACGAACGACGGGCGCAGCGGCCGGTCGATCAGGCGGCAGGTGAGGATCGCCTCGGTCGACGGGCGACCTTCGCGGCGGAAGAAGCTGCCCGGGATGCGGCCGGCAGCGTACATGCGCTCCTCGACGTCGATGGTCAGCGGGAAGAAGTCGAAGTTTTCCTTCGGCTGCTTGCTGGCGCTCGTCGCGGAGAGCAGCATGGTTTCGTCGTCGATGTAGGCGGCGGCAGAGCCCTGCGCCTGCTGGGCGAGACGCCCGGTTTCAAAGCGGATGGTGCGCGTGCCGTACTTGCCGTTGTCGATGATGGCTTCGGCGAACGTGATTTCTGGACCCTCCATATGGGGGTTCTCTCCTTTTTGTTTTTTTGCTTCTCGCCATTCTGGCGACGAAGACTCGGTTGCCCGTATGGCGCGCGAGTTGGACTTGGAGCAGGACAGGGGCGCTGCTGGCCACCAGTAGAAATTCACCAACAACGGATGCTGCCACCGAGTTGGGAAACCACCACCGAGGACCAGCGTGCTGCCGGTCTGCTCCGTTAGTGCTCGGCCAATCCACGGATTGACCTCCTCAAGCCTAACAGAAGACGCTCAGACTGCCGGGTTTGCGGGCCGGGTCCTAGAGTGCGGCGTCGAACACCGGGCCGTCGACGCAGACCAGCGGCCCCTCGACGGCGGGATCCGTGGCCACGGGCGCGGCGCAGCCGTGGCAGTAGCCGAGGCCGCAGGCCATGTGGGCCTCCAGCGAGACCTGCACCGGCACACCCCACTCGGCGCCGAGTTCGGCGGCGAGGCGGGCGAGCACGCCGGCGCCGCAGACCAGGATCACGTCGGGCGGGCCCGCGTCGAACCGGGCGCGCAGCCGTGCGGCGAGGGCGGGCATCCGGCTGCTTCCGTCGTCGTCGGTGACCGGGATCACCTCGGCACCCAGTTCGGCGCAGTCGGCGAGGCCGATCAGGTTGGCGCGGGACCGGCCGCTGACCACGACGGTGGCCTTGAGGCCGAGCCGGGCGGCATCTTCGACCGAGCCCATGACGGCGCAGACGCCGACGCCCCGGCCGATCATCAGGGCCGTGCGGGCCTGCTGCGCGCCGGTCGCGGTCGGGAGGGCGGCATCCGGGAACTCGAAGCCGCGTCCCAGCGGGCCGGTGACCAGGAGGCGCTCCCCCACGGCGACGTCGGCGAGCGCGGTGGTGCCGCGGCCGGCCACGCCGTAGACGACCTCGACGGTGCCCTGCTCCGGGTGCCGGCGGTGGATGGCCATCGGGCGGGGCAGCAGGATGCGCTCCCCTCCCTTCGGCGGCACGGTGATCATCAGGAACTGGCCGGCCAGCGCGGTCGCCGCGATGGTCCGGGTGGCGAGCACGAGCCAGTGGTAGCGCTCCCCCACGATGTCGTGCACCAGCACCGGGGCGTCGTCCCAGACCGGCTCGGGCCGGGGCATCCGTTCGGGCGGACGCACCGAGAGCAGACCGTCGATGGCCGCTTCGTCGGCCGCGGCGAATTCGCGCTGGCGGCGAAGGGCGGCGAGCTGGGAGGTTTCGGCCGGCTCCGGCGTGGTGCTCGGCTCCGGCGTGACGGTCATTCGGCTCTCCAGAGTTCGATCAGGGCGTTGATGTCGCCGGCGCCGTCGGTGAGACAGCGGTCCTGCAGGGCGCGCACGATCTCGACCATGGCGAAGGGCCGCCCGAAGCTGGCCGTGCCGACCTGGATCGCGGTGGCCCCGACCGAGAAGTAGTCGAGGGCGTCGTCGACGGTCTCGATGCCGCCGCAGGCGATCACCGGGATCTGAACCGCGCGGGAGGCCAGCCAGACCAGGCGGAGCACGATCGGGCGGATGCCCGGCCCGGAAAGGCCGCCGATGACGTTGCCGAGGGCGGGGGCTCGGGTGTAGCGCTCGAGCGGCAGCGCGGGGATGGAATTGGCCACGCAGACCGCGTCGGCGCCGGCTTCCTCGGCCGCGAGGGCGCAGTCCGCGATCGACGACACCAGCACGGGCAGCTTGACGATCAACGGCTTGTCCGTTTCGAGCCGGGTCGTGCGCACGACCTCCCGGATCGCATCCGGGTCCGAGCCGATGTCGGCGCCGTGGCGGTCGAGGTTCGGGCAGGAGACGTTCAGCTCGTAGGCGACCCCGGAACCGGCCAGGTCGCGCACGACCCGCGCGTACTCGCCCGGGCGGTGGCCGCCCACGCTGATGATCGTGGGCACGCCGAGGGCCTGGTAGTGCGGATGCTGCTGCGCCAGGTAGCCGGCCGCCCCGCGGCTCGGGATGCCGACACTGTTCACCATCCCGGCCCGGATCTCGGTCAGCCGGTGGGCCGGGTTGCCGCCCCTGGGCGTGCCGAACACAGTCTTGGTGACGACCGCGCCGAGCTCGGTGACCGGGATCAGCCGCCCGAGCGAGGGGCCGAAGCAGCCCGAGGCCGGCATCACCGGGTTGGCCAGGGTGAGGCCGCCGATCCGCACGGAGAGGTCGACGGCCGCGGCTGAAGCGGGGCGGGCGTCGAAGAAGGCGCGGCGCGCATCCGTCGTGGCGTCAGGGGGCGCGAGGTTCATGGTCGTCTGCTTCCGCGGCCCGTGAGCATCCGTTCCGCGCCGCACTCCCAGTATCCCGCGCCCAATCTCCCCGCCCAAAATAGGCGCCCCACCCCACCGAGCCGTGAGTTCGGCTGGCTTTTTCGCGAAAAAGTGGGTCGCAACTCACCGCTCGGCGAGGGTGGCGGGCTCGGGGTGGGCCGGGGCGGCCGTCAGGGACGCGGACTTCAGGGCGGCGGCCTTCAGGGAGGCGTGCGTGGGGGCGTCGGGCACGTGCGCCGGACGGTTGGCCGCCAGCTCGCGGCGGAGCACGGGCACGATCTGGCCGCCGAGGATGTCGAGCTGCTCGAGCACGGTCTTCAGCGGCAGCCCGGCGTGGTCGATCAGGAACAGCTGGCGCTGGTAGTCGCCGAAGTAGTCGCGCATGCCCGCGTAGCGGTCGATGATCTGCTGCGGGCTGCCCACGGTGAGCGGGGTCTGCTCGGTGAAGTCCTCGAGGCTCGGCCCGTGGCCGTAGACCGGGGCGTTGTCGAAGTAGGGGCGGAACTCGGTGACGGCGTCCTGCGAGTTCGTGCGGGCGAAGAACTGGCCGCCGAGGCCGACGACGGCCTGATCGGCGGCGCCGTGCCCGTAGTGCTCGAACCGGGACCGGTAGAGGCCGATCAGCTTCGCGTAGTGCTCCCTGGGCCAGAAGATGTTGTTGGCGAAGAAGCCGTCGCCGTAGAACGCGGCCTGCTCGGCGATTTCCGGGCTGCGGATGCTGGCGTGCCAGACGAAGGGCGGCACGCCGTCGAGGGGGCGCGGCGTCGACTGGAACCCCTGCAGCGGGGTGCGGAACTGGCCCTCCCAGTCCACGACGTCTTCGCGCCAGAGGCGGCGGAGCAGCGCGTAGTTCTCCAGGGCCAGCGGGATGCCCTGCCGCACGTCCTGGCCGAACCACGGGTATACCGGGCCGGTGTTGCCGCGGCCGAGCATCAGGTCGACCCGCCCGCCGGAGAGGTGCTGCAGCATGGCGAAGTCTTCGGCGATCTTGACCGGGTCGTTGGTCGTGATCAGCGTGGTCGCCGTGGAAAGGATGATGCGCTCGGTCTGCGCGGCGATGTAGCCGAGCAGGGTCGTGGGCGACGAGGGCACGAACGGCGGGTTGTGGTGCTCGCCGGCGGCGAAGACGTCGAGTCCGACCTCTTCGGCCTTCCGGGCGATGGCGACCATGGCCGTGATGCGCTCGTGCTCGGTGGGGGTTCGGCCGGTCGTCGGGTTGGCCGTCAGGTCACCGACGGTGAAGATTCCGAATTGCATCTGCAGCCTCACTCTCAGCACCCGAAAACGGCGCACGAACAGGCACCGATCCTATTCCTTCCAGGGTGCCATGACAGGATCGGGACATGACAAACCCCGTTCCCACGGCCGTGATGCCCGCCTCCGACAGTGACGCGCCCGCCGGTGCCCCCTGGTGGACGAAGGCGGTCGTCTACCAGGTGTATCCCCGCAGCTTCGCCGACTCCGACGGCGACGGGGTCGGCGACCTCGGCGGCATCCGTTCGAAACTGGACTACCTCGCCGACCTCGGCGTGGACGCCGTCTGGCTCTCCCCGGTCTACCCCTCGCCGCAGCACGACAACGGCTACGACATCAGCGACTACCAGGAGATCGAGCCGGTCTTCGGCAGCCTCGCCGAGTTCGACCTGCTGCTCGCCGAGGCGCACGAACGCGGCATCAAGATCGTGATGGACCTCGTCGTGAACCACACCAGCGACGAGCACGCCTGGTTCCAGGAGTCCCGCAGTTCGCTGACGAACCCGAAGCGCGACTGGTACTGGTGGCGGAAGCCCCAGGCCGACGGGAGCGCCCCGAACGGCTGGGGCAGCGCCTTCAGCGGACCCGCCTGGACCCTCGACGACACGACCGGTGAGTACTACCTGCACCTGTTCGCGAAGCAGCAGCCCGACCTCAACTGGGAGAACCCCGAGGTGCGGCAGGCCGTCTACTCGATGATGAACTGGTGGCTCGACCGCGGCGTCGACGGCTTCCGGATGGACGTGATCAACTTCATCGCCAAGCGGGTCGAGCTGGTCGACGGACCGGCCGCGGCCACCGGCGGCGGCTCCCCGATGGGACCCCAGATCCACGACTTCCTGCAGGAGATGCACCGCGAGGTCTTCGAGGGCCGCCGGGGCGAGCACCTCACGGTCGGCGAGATGCCGGGCGTGAGCACCGACGACGCCCTGCTGTTCACCGATCCGGCCCGGCACGAAGTGGACATGATATTCCAGTTCGAGCATGTGGGCCTCGACCAGGGCGAGCACAAGTTCGACGTACTGCCCCGCAACCTGCCGGCACTGAAGCAGAGCCTCTCCCGCTGGCAGGACGGCCTCGCCGCCACCGGCTGGAACAGCCTCTACCTGAACAACCACGACCAGCCCCGGCTGGTGTCGCGCTTCGGCAATGACACCACCTATCGTTACGAGTCGGCCACGCTCTGGGCGCTGGTGCTGCACCTGCACCGCGGCACGCCCTACATCTACCAGGGCGAGGAGATCGGCATGACGAACGTGCGCTTCGACTTCATCCACGACTACCGCGACCTCGAATCACTGAACCACTACCGCGAGGCCGTGGAGGACTTCGACCTCGACCCCGGCACCGTCCTCGCCGGGGTGCAGACCATGGGCCGGGACAACGCCCGCACCCCGATGCAGTGGGATGCCTCCCCGCAGGCGGGCTTCACCACCGGAACGCCGTGGCTGGCGGTCAACCCGAACAGCGCGGACATCAATGTCGCCGCCGACCTCTCCACCGAGCGCAGCATTTTCCGCTTCTACCAGTCCCTGATCGAGCTGCGGCACGAGAGCGAGGTCGTCGCCCTCGGCGACTTCGCCCTGCTGGAACCCGACCACGAGGCCCTGTATGCCTTCACACGTACGCTCGGCGACGAGACACTTCTCGTCGTCGCGAACGCCTCGGACGCACCGCTGTCCGGCCCACTGCCGGCGGACGTCTCCGGCGCGGAGCTGGTCCTGGCCAACTACCCGGCCGATCCGGATGCCGCCGCCCACCCCACGGAGACGACCCTTCGACCCTGGGAAGCGCGCCTCTACCGGCTGTAGCTGCTACCGGCTGTAGCCGACGGATGCCGCCCGGCCGGCGGCATCCGTCTTGCGGGGCACGATCTTCCAGGCCGTGATGACCAGGGCGACCAGCACCCCGAGGACCGCGCCGGCAGTGTTGGCGACCAGATCGCGGAGATCCGGGTAGCGGGTCGGCAGGAACTGCTGGGTGAACTCGATCGAGCAGGTGAGGGCGACGCCCACGACGATCGCCAGCCACCACTGGCGACGGCCGAAGAGGAGCACCAGGAAGACGCCGATCGGGATGAACATGCCGATGTTGGCGGCGAACTCGACCCGGCCGTAGGTGATCCAGTCGGTGGAGTCGTGCCGGGCGAAGAACCCGAGCGCGCGCAGCAGCCAGCCGTTGTTGGACGTGTTGAGCGGCTGCGGCCCGAGCGTCACCCAGCCCACGAACGCCAGATAGGCGAGCGTGGCCGAGGACAGGACGGGATGGCGGTGCAGCATGGCTCCATCCTCCCCGATCCCGGCTGGGCTTCCACCCCATCCGCCGAACGGCAGTCGGGGCGATGCGCGGCGGGCGCGGGCGCTACTTGCCCAGCGTGGCCCGTTCTTCGCGGATGACCTCTTCGCGGAAGGTGGCGTCGAAGACGCGCTTCGCCTCGATCCCGACCACCGAGTGGCGACGGCCGTAGAGGAAGTACACGGCGAGGCCGATCGCGAGCCAGACCGCGAAGCGCACCCAGGTGAGCGTCGTGAGGTTGAGCATCAGCCAGAAGCAGAGCGCGGCCGACAGGATCGGCAGGTACGGCGAGAACGGCACCTTGAACGCCCGCGGCAGGTCGGGGCGCTTCTTGCGCAGCACGACCACGGCGATGCTGACCAGCACGAAGGCGGAGAGCGTGCCGATGTTGATCATCTCTTCGAGCACGCCCACGTCGGTGAACCCGGCGATCAGCGCGACGGCGGTGCCGGCGATGATCTGCACGCGCGCCGGGGTGCCGCGCTTGGCGGAGGTGACGCTGAGCCCGCGGGGCAGCAGGCCGTCGCGGCTCATCGCGAAGAGCACGCGGGACAGGCCGAGCAGCAGCACCATGATCACGGTGGTGAGTCCGATCAGGATGCCGACGGAGATGACCTGGGCGGCCCAGCCGGCGCCGACGGAGACGAACGCCGTCGCCAGGGAGGCGTTCGGGTCGTCGGCCAGCACGGTGTAGGGCACCATGCCGGTGAGCACGAGGCTGACGCCGAGGTAGAGCACCGTGACGATGGCCAGGCCGGCGAAGATGCCGCGCGGCAGGGTCTTCTGCGGGTTCTTCACTTCTTCGGCGCTGGTGGCGACGACGTCGAACCCGATGAAGGCGAAGAAGACCAACGAGGCACCGGCAAGCAGGCCGAACAGGCCGTACTGGGCCGGCTGCGCGCCGGTCATGAACGAGAACAGCGACTGCATCCAGACGTCGCCCGCACCGCCAGTCGACGGCACCGACTTCGGGATGAACGGCGTGTAGTTCTCCGGCTTGATGAAGAAGGCGCCGACGACGATCACGAACACGACGATCGCGACCTTGAGGATGGTGAAGACGCTGGCCACCCGGGCGGACAGTTTCGTGCCCAGCACCAGGAGGGTGGTGAAGATGGCGACGATGACGAACGCGCCCCAGCTCACCTGCAGGCCGAACACCGGGATCGTGGCCGGGACATCCCAGTTCCAGAGCTTGAAGACCTCGCTGAGGTAGATGCCCCAGTACTTGGCGATCACGGCGGCGGCGGTCAGCATCTCGAGGATGAGGTCCCAGCCGATGATCCAGGCGAGCAGCTCGCCCAGGGTGGCGTAGGTGAACGTGTACGCCGAGCCGGCCACGGGAACCGCCGAGGCGAACTCCGCGTAACACATGATGGCGAGCGCGCAGGTGACCGCGGCGAGGAGGAACGCCAGGGTGACGGATGGCCCGGCGTAGCTGCCGGCCGCCTTCGCGCCGACCGAGAAGATCCCGGCGCCGACCGCGACGGCCACGCCCATGATCATGAGGTCCCAGGTGCCCAGCGTGCGTTTGAGGCTGTGGCCCTTCTCCTCGGAGTCGGCCATGGAGGCTTCGATGCTCTTGGTGCGCCAGACGCTCATGCGGGAGGTTTCCGTTCCGTTGGGTACCGGACCATATTATTGCGGAGCGAGCTCGGCCAGGTGCACCGACCGGCGATGCACCAGGACCAGCACACGGGAACCCCCCGTGAGGCCGAGCGCCTGGAGCTCGCGTCGGGTGAGGAAACAGACCAGCGGGAAACCGGCATCCACCTGCACCCGGATCAGGGAGGCCTCCTCGATGATTCCCGTCACGACGGCGGGCAGCGAGTTGGTGTCCGGGGGCGCCGCGGAACCCGGATCCGCGCGGAGTCCGACGTCGCCGCCGCGCAGGCAGACCGCCACCGCCTCCCCCGCGGCCAGCGGATGCCGGCGCCACGACGGCAGGTCGGCGACGACGCTCGCCTCCCCCACCCGCAGCCGCACGGTGCCGCGGTCGACCGACACGACCCGGGCCGGGCTGATCGTGTCCATGCCGACGACCCGCGCCACCATCGCGTCAGCGGGGCGGTCGAAGACCTCGGCCGGGGGGCCGGTCTGGTGCACGGCGCCGTCGATGAGCACGACGAGCTGGTCGGCCAGGGCGAGGGCCTCGTCCCGGTCATGGGTCACGACCAGAGCCGGGATCCCGGCGTGCAGGATGAGCCGGCGGAGTTCCGAGCGCAGCCGCAGCCGGGTCGGGTCGTCCAGGCCGGCGAGGGGTTCGTCCAGCAGCAGCACGTCGGGCCGGGGCGCGATGGCCCGGGCGAGTGCGACCCGCTGGGCCTCGCCGCCGGAGAGTTCCGCGACGATCCGCTCCTGGAAACCGGGCACCTCGGCCGTGCGCAGGGCGTCGTCGATGATCGCCTGACGCGACGCCCGCGGCATCCGTTTCAGGCCGTAGCCGACGTTCTCGGCCACATTGAGGTGCGGGAACAAGGCCAGGTCCTGGAAGAGGTAGCCGACGTTGCGGCGCCGGGCCGGCACGAACGTGCGGCCGCCGTCGTCCCACAGCGTCGGCCCGAGGGTGATCGTGCCGGAGCTGATCCGGTCGAGGCCGGCCAGGCAACGGATGATCGTGGTCTTGCCCGCCCCCGACGGTCCGAACAGCACCGTGATGCCGGGGTGCTCCAGGTCGAGGTCGAGCCGGGCGCGCACCCGGCGGTGACGGATGTCCAGACGCAGCGCCTTCGACGCCGTTCCGACGCTCACCGCGGCGCCCACAGCAGCGATCCGCGCCGCTGGAAAGCGTAGGTCGCGCTCAGCACGACGAGGGAGAAGACGAGCAGCAGCAGGCTGGTCAGCCCGGCCGTGGCGTAGTCGAAGGACTGCACGGCGTCGTAGACCGACACCGACACTGTGCGGGTCTCCCCCGCGATGTTGCCGCCGACCATCAGCACGACCCCGAATTCGCCCACCGTGTGGGCGAAGGTCAGCACGCCCGCCGTGGCCAGTCCGGCCCGGGACAGCGGCAACACCACCCGGACCAGGCTCTGGCCCCAGGACTTGCCCAGCACGGCCGACGCCTCCAGCAGCCGGCCGTCGACGCCGGCGAACGAGGCGAGCAGGGGCTGCACCGCGAAGGGAAGGCTGTAGATGACGGATGCGATCAGGAGCCCGGTGAAGGAGAAGGCCAGCGTGGTGCCGGTCGTGTCCCGCCACCACCGGCCGAACGGGGAGCCGCTGCCGAGGGCGACGAGCACGTAGTAGCCGAGCACGGTGGGCGGCAGCACCAGCGGGAGGGCGACCACGGCCTCCACGATCACCGTCCAACGGCGACGGGAGAAGGCCAGCCAGGCCGCCAGCGGAATGGCGATGACGAACAGGATGGCCGTCGTCGCCAGCGCGAGCCGGATGCTGACGCCGACGGCCTGCCAGTCCACGGCCTGCCAGCCCACGGTTCAGTTCCCCGGCAGGGTGAAGCCGTAGGCCGTGAGGATGGCCGTGCCCGCGGGGCCGAGCATCGTGTCGCGCACGGTGCGCGCCGCGGCCGGGTCCTGGGCCGCGGAGAGCACGACCCCGCCCTGATCGAGGCGCGGGTAGCTCGCCAGCGGCAGCTCGACCCAGCGGCCGACGCCCTTGAGCGGGTCGGAGAGCACGAGGGACAGCGCCACGATGCCCGCGTCGGCGTTGCCCGACGAGACGAACTCGGCCGCCTGGGCGACGTTCTCGCCGAGCACGAGCTTCGGGCTGACCGCGTCGTACTGCCCGGCCTCCTGCAGGGCGGCGACGGCGGCTTTCCCGTAGGGGGCGTGCTCGGGATTGGCGATGGCCACGGCGGTGACGCCGGGCGAGGCCAGGATGCCCAGGCCGTCCGCCGGGTCCAGGGCCGACCCTTCCGGCACCCACAGCACGAGCCGGCCGACCGCGTACGGGAACAGGTCGGCCTTCTCGGCCAGGCCGGCCTCGACCAGCTGCTGGGGGTAGCTCACATCCGCCGACAGGAACACGTCGAAGGGTGCGCCGTTGCTGATCTGGGTCAGGAACGTGCCCGACGAGCCGTAGGTCGCATCCACCCGGATGCCGGGATTCGTCTTCTCGACCAGGTCGATGATGTCGTCCAGCGCGAACTTCAGGTCGGCGGCGGCGGCCACCCGCACCACCCGGTCGGGGCCGGCCGAATCGGATCCCCCCGGGGCGGCGGGAACGGGAGACGACGCGCACCCGGACAGCGCCGCCAGCACCGCCAGCACGGCCAGCACGGCCACGCCGAGGCCGAGACCCCGGGACGGGCGACGCCGCCCGGCACGGTCGCGGGTCATTCCTGGCCGGGTCATTCCTGGCCGGGTCATTCCTCGTCACCGGGCCGGGACTTCTCCACCACGACCGTCGTGGACTTCACCACGGCCGTCGCCAGCGACCCCGGCTCCAGCTCCAGCTCGTCGGCGGCCTCCCGCGTCATCAGCGACACCAGCCGGAACGGGCCGGCCTGGATCTCGACCACGGCGACGAGCCCGTCGCGCTTCACCTCGGTGACGATGCCCTCGAGGCGGTTGCGCGCCGAACTGGGAAACGGTGCCGCATCCTGCTCCTGGTCCCGGCGCTCCCGCACGAACGCGGCCACCTCGGCCCCGTCGATCACCTGCCGGGATCCCGCCCCGCGGGTGGCGGTCAACCGGCCCTGTTCCACCCACCGGCGAACGGTGTCGTCGCTCACGCGCATCAAGGTCGCCACCTCGCTGATACGCAATTGAGTCATAAAGCCAGATTCTATACGGCAGATTCCATTCCGAACAGGAATTCGTCACGCGCCTGCGGATCAGAGACGGATCTCGGGCTCCTCCCGCGGGAGGGCGAGGTCGACGAAGGCGCGCACCGCCGCCGACGCCCGGCGCTTGCGTGACGCCGCCAGGTAGACGGTGAACTCCGGCACGTTGTCGACCGGGAGCCGGCGCACGCCGGGGGCGTCGTTCGCCGCGAATTCCGGCAGAAGGGCGACCCCGAGGCCGTTGGTCACGTACTCGGCCGCCGTGCCGATGTCGGAGACCTCGATCGTGATCCGCCGCTCGATCCCGGCGGCGGCGAAGGCGTCGTCGACGATCTGCCGGCTGGCATAGCCGGGCGGCAGATCGATGAACTCCTCCGCGACGAGGTCGTCGAGTGTCACCGTGCGGGCGGACGCCAGCCGGTGGCCGTCCGGCACGACCAGCACCATCGGCGAGGAGGCGATCCGCACGGCGATCAGCGGCGCGGGCGCGGGGCCGCTCAGCGCGAGAAAGGCCAGGTCGAGTTCTCCGCTGACCAGCTCGTCCACCAGTCCGGCCGAGCCCCGCCGGGCCGCTCGCAGCCGCACGTCCACGCCCCGGTGGCCGGTGCGGAAATGCCCGAGGAGCCGCGGCACGTTCACCAGCGTGACGGAGGTCATCAGGCCGATCACGATGGACCCGGTGATGGCGCGGGTGGTCTCCTGGGCGACGTCGCGCACCTCGTTCACCGCGTCGAGGGCGTCGCGCACCTTCGGCAGGAGCAGTTCGCCCGTCGAGGTGAGCCGGATCTGTCGGCGGCTGCGGTCGAACAGCTCGACCCCCAGTTCGCCCTCGAGCGCGCGAACCCCGGCGGACACGGCGGACTGGGCGATCGTGAGCCGCTCCGCGGCGCGGGTGAAGCTCAGCTCGCCCGCGACGGCACTGAAGAATTCGAACTGTCTGACGTCCACCGGGTAATCATCTCATTTTCAGATCGTTTGCATCACTCTTCGGCGTTGTTTCTTATCTGTTTGAGCGGGAGCATGGATGGGGAAGCCGGATCCGACGGCAAGCCGGGAGGCCAGAATGACGAACATCTCACCCGCGGTGGACAGCACCGCCAGCACCCGGGCGGCCGGCACGGCCGACCTGGCCCGCCGCTCCGCCGACCGCGTCGTGGAGTGTCTGAAGGCCTACGGCGTGAAGTGGGTGTTCGGCGTCCCCGGCGCCAAGATCGACCCCGTGTACGACGCCCTCCTCGACGACGGCCCCGAGGTGATCGTCTGCCGCCACGAGCAGAATGCGGCCTTCATGGCCGCCGCCGTCGGGCGCCTGAGCGGGCAGCCCGGCGTCGTGCTCGTCACCAGCGGCCCCGGCACCGCCAACCTCGCTACCGGACTGCTGACCGCCACGACCGAAGGCGACCCCCTCGTCGCCCTCTGCGGCGCGGTGTCCCGCGCCGACCGCCTCAAGCGCACCCACCAGACGATGGACGCGGTCGGCATGCTCTCGGCCGTGACCAAGTCGGCCGGCGAGGTCAGCGTCGCCGACAACGTGCCGGAGGCCATCGCGAACGCGTTCCGGATCGCGACGCAGGAGCCCCGGGGCGCCGCCGCCGTCGTGCTGCCCTACGACGTCCTCACCGATTCGACCGCGGTGACGATGAAGAACCCGCACTGGGTACCGCGGCTGGGCGCCGCCGCTCCCGAGAGCGTGAAGCGGGCCGCCGCGCTGCTCAAGGATGCCCGGATCCCCGTCATCCTGGCCGGCGCGCGTTCGGGCTCCGACGAGGCCACCGCCGCGCTGCACCGGTTGCTGGGCGTCGCCGGGCTTCCCGTCGTCGAGACCTTCCAGGCTGCGGGCGTCATTTCGCACGAGCTCGAAGAGCACTACCTGGGACGGGTGGGCCTGTTCCGCAACCAGCCGGGCGACATCCTGCTGCACAAGGCCGACGTGATCCTGGCGATCGGCTACGACTTCGTCGAGTACGAGCCTTCGAAGTGGAACGAGGACCACCAGCGCGTGATCATCCACCTCGACGAGCTGGCGGCCGACCTCGACGACTACTACCGCCCGACGGTGGAGCTGCGCGGGGACGTGGCGGAGACGATCGACGCGCTCGCCCGGCAGATAGACGGCCTCGTGCTGCCCGCCGCCGCGGCATCCGTCGTCGCAGACCAGCGCGCACGATTGGCGCAGGCGGACCAGCCCACCGGGCTGCGCGACGAATCGGAGGGCGTGCACCCCGCCGACCTCACCCTGCTGATGCGCGAACTGCTGCCGGATGACACAACGGTGCTCTGCGACGTCGGCTCCCACTACATCTACATGGCCCGGCACTTCCGCACCTACCACCCCCGCACCCTGCTGTTCTCGAACGGCCAGCAGACGCTCGGCGTGGCCCTGCCCTGGGCGATCGCGGCGACGCTCATGCGCCCGGGAACGCCGGTCGTGTCGGTCTCCGGCGACGGCGGCTTCCTCTACTCGGCGATGGAGCTCGAGACCGCCGTGCGGCTCGGATCGACGTTCACGCATGTCATCTTCAACGACGGCACCTACGACATGGTCGCGTTCCAGCAGCAGGGCAAGTACGGACGCACCTCCGGCGTGCAGCTGGGCGACTACGACGCGGTCGGCTACGCCGAGTCATTCGGCGCCCACGGCTACCGCGTCACCCATCTCGACGACTTCGCCGGCATCCTGGCCCAGGCCATGGCCGAGCCGGGACCGAGCATCATCGACGTCCACGTCGACTACCGTAATAACAGGGACGACCTGATGGCCGACCTCGAAAGCGATGTGCTGCAATGAGCAAATTCACCGTCTCCCGACACGAGATCTTCCAGACCAGCCTGATGAGCGCGCTGCTCGACGGCGTCTACGAAGACGAGATGACCGTTCGCGACCTGCTCGGTCACGGCAGTTTCGGAATCGGCACGTTCAACGGGCTCGACGGCGAAATGCTGATCATCGGCGGCACCTGCTACCAGCTTCGGGCCGACGGCGGCGTCTCCGTCGCCGACCTCGGCGCACACACGCCCTACGCGGTCGTCACGAATTTCGTTCCGCACATTGAGAGCGAGCTGCCCCCCGGCCTGTCGCGCGCCGAGGTGTCCACCTTCATCGACCGGATGACGGCCTCCCAGAACTACATGTACGCCCTGCGGATCGAGGGTGACTTCGAGTGGATCCGGATGCGGACGGTCGTCAAACAGCAGAAGCCGTACCGCCCGATGGTGGAGGCGACCGACGAGGACGCCATCATCGAACTGCACGACGTCACCGGTGTCGTGGCCGGATTCCGCACCCCGCTCTACGAGCAGGGCATCGGGGTGCCCGGCTGCCACGTCCACTTCATCAACGACGAGCGCACGGCGGGCGGCCACGTGCTGGACTTCAAGTTGCGCTCCGGGCGGGCCGCCCTCTGCCTCGGCACCGACCTGCGGCTGCAACTGCCCCTGACGGATGCCTTCCGCAACGCCGACCTCTCCCCCGACGACCTGGAATGGCAGCTGCAGAAGACCGAGCAGCACAAATAGGCAGACGTCTTTACGTCCCCAGCACCAGCCTCAGCGCCTGCCGCGGGCAGAGGGCGACCGCCTCGGAGGCGGCATCCAGTAGGCGTTCCTGAACCGGAACGTCCGACCCTGCGCCCCTGGTCCGGGCCAGCGGGTAGCCCCAGTCGTCCCGGGCAAGCAGTTCGGGCAGGATTTCGGTGCAGAGGCCGCGGCCGTCGCAGGCGGTCCAGTCGATGTGCAGCAGTGAGCGCGGCGCTGTCATGAGTGCTCCTTCCGGCAGGTGCCCGCCAGGTGGGCCCGCACGTCCGCGTCGAACACGGTCAGCGTGCTCAGCACGAAACGAGCGGTTCCGTCGGGGTAGTGGCACGACCCACGACCGGTGACGAGGTCGGCGAGCCGGCGCAGCTCGGCCGGCAGCGAGGGATCCCGTTCGCCGCGGGCCAGCCGCGACAGCACGCTCGCCATCGCCGACAACCCGTTGACGCAGGGTCCGCACTGACCGGCGGTCTCGCCGGCCAGGTAGGTCGCGATCGCACTGGCCACCGTCAGCGGACAGTGCCGAGCATCCTGCCCCATCAGGATTCCGGCGCCGGGGGTGGCCCCGAACCGCGCCAGGTCTTCTCGGTCGAGCCGCACGTTTCCGGCTGAGGCGGGAACCCACGCGCCGTGGAAACCGCCCACCAGCACGCCGGAGAGGCCGGCCGGATCGATCCCGGCGAACCGGAACACGTCGTTCAGCCCCGCTCCGCCGCCGATCTCGATCACCGTCGACGGCCTCCCGCCGCCGGTGACGGTGACCAGACGGGTCCCCGGGTCGGACGCAGTGCCGCGCGAGCGGAACCAGGCCGGACCGAAACGCGCGATCAGGGCGATGTGGGCGAGGGTTTCAACGTTGTGCAGCAGGGTCGGCCGGCCAGCCAGGCCGGACTCGGTGAGCAGGAACGGTCGATCCTGCGGCACCGGGCGACGGCCGGCCAGGGCGCTGACAACGGCCGATGCCTCGCCCGAGACGAAGCTGTCGGCGGCCTCCCGCAGTTCGATTTTCCGGGCATCGCGGCGTTCCCCCAGCGCCCGCGAGACCGCTCCCAGCACGGATGACCGCACGTAGAGATAGGTCGCCGTGCCGTTCAGGGACTCGGCTACGGCCAGCAGGCCGTCGATGACCAGGTGCGGCGCCACGGTGAGCAGCGTCGCATCCTTGGAGCTGAGCGGTTCGCCCTCCGCGGCGTTGCCGATCACCACGACCCGGCGCCCGCGGGCCCGTTCACGGCCCGGCACCGCGGCGAGCTTGCGCCAGGCTGGGAAGGCCCCGCCGCCCCTGCCCTCCAGCCCCGAGTCGTGCAGGGCCGACAGGAGAACCGCCGGGTTGCTGGTCGGCAGCGGCCCGAAAGTGGCGAGGTGGGTGGCGAAATCGGCAGCGGGAGCGGACGTCAGCCGGGTCGTGCCGACCGGCGCGGTGACCGAGGATGCCACGGCGCCGGTCATCGGTTTCGCTCCACTCGGTTCGGGTCGGTCCGTTTCGGGTCTGTCCGATTTTGGTCACCCTGGGTCAGGTCGGCCCGCACCGAGCGGTATTCAACGAAACCGCCGGTGAGGCGCCAGAGGAGGGCCGAAAGCACGGCCACCGCGCAGACGACGGCGAAGGCGATGAACCAGCCCGCTCCGGCATCCGTGCCGTTGCCGATGCCGTGCAGGAGCGCGACCGGCCAGATCAGGTAGGTCAGCCAGTGCACGGCGCGGAAGACCCGCACGCCGACGGAGGCGCGCTCCAGGCTCGTCAGCACCACGGCGATCAGGAGGTCGACGGCGACGGTGCCGAGTCCCAGCCAGAACGGCTTGTAGGCGCCGAGGAAGGGCACGACGAAGTCGACCAGTCGCAGCTGGGCGTATGAGTCGCCGAGGAGCGTGACCAGGTGCACGGCCAGGAACGCGGTCGCCAGCAGTGCCACGTTGCGGTGCACCAGGGTCAGCGCGAAGCGGGGCAGGCCGAACAGGGGCCGGCCGGATCGGGTCAGGATGCCCAGCAGCACCGACATCGTGAACAGAGCCAGGGCGACCACGCCCGTGCCGCGGCCGAGAGCCCAGAGCGCCTCGTTCACGGCTTGCCCTCCTCGTCGGGCCAGCCGACGAGGGTGACCACGGCCCCGTCGGCGGAGACGAGCCGGGCCGGCACGCCCTGCTCACGCAGCCAGGCTTCCGCCGCGGCGCCGCGCACGATCGCGGCGGTGCTGAGGGTGTTCGCGCGGTGGCAGGTGGCCGCCGCCACCGTCGCGGTGCGCCAGACCGGTTCGGCCGGGAGTCCGGTGCGGGGGTTCAGGATGTGGTGTTGCGGCCGTCCGCCCCGCAGCCACCGCCGCTTCTGCGTGCTGGAGGTGGCCAGGGCCTGGCCGGCCGCGAGGGTGACCTGCGCGCTCGGCTCGAGCGGGGCATCCTGCACCAGCACCTGCCAGCCGCCGGCCGGCGCGGGGCCGGCGGTGGCGATGTCGCCGCCCAGGCTGACCAGCACCCCGCAACCGAGGCCGGCGCTGACCCGCGCCGCGACCAGGTCGGCGGCGACGGCCTTCGCGGTCGCTCCGAGATCGAGGGCCAGGTGCCGCGGAACGGTCAGCCGGTTCGCGACCAGCGTGACGCTCCTCCAGCCGGGGGCCCGGGACGCGATGGCCCGCACGGGGACGCCGTCGTCACCCAGGAGGAGCCGGATATCCCGGTCGTAGCCGACCGCGTCGAGTGCGTTGCCGAGGGTCAGGTCGACGTCACCGTCAGTGAACCGGGCGGAGGCGAGCGCCCGGCGGACCAGGCCGGCGAGCGTGTCGTTCACCTCGACGCCGTCCGGCAACCGATCGGCCAGGACGCGGATCTCCGAGTCGTCGCGGAACCGGCTGGAGGCCGCCTCGATGTCCGCGAGCACGTCATCCGCGATCGCGCGCGCCTCCTCGGCCCGCCCGCTCTGCCCGCTCTGCCCGGTCGGCCCGGCGTTGGTGAGCACGATGCGGGCGGTGGTGCTCCACAGCTCCCAGTCCAGCGTGGTGACGTGGGCCGTGGTGACGCCCGCTGTGATGGCGGGCATGTCAGGACCCGTTGGTGGTCGCGTTCGGGGACCGGCCGTTGCCCGGGGTGATCGGGGACACGTTCTGCTGGGGCTGCGGTGCCTGCTGCACGGGCTGGGACGACCCTTCTTCCCCGTCGCCCCATTCCCCGTCATCCGAGCCCTGGGTGTCCGCGGCCGGGGCCTGCTGCGTCGTCGGTCCCGCGGCGGTCGCCCTGGTCGCCAGCGCATCCGCCCAGCTGTGGAGACCGAGCGCCGAGGCGGCGACCACGGCCAGAACGCCGATCGTTCCCGTGACGATCCGGCTGAGCCGCTTGCCGTGTTCGCGAGCATCCATGGTCTGTTCCACCCTCCGATTGTCTACAGTGACAACGCTGGCAGGGGTCGCTATGCGTTTCCTATGAAAAAACCCCGAGCTGACAGGGTGTTAGGGACCGGTGACGGGCGCGGGCGCGGCCTCGAGGAGCTCGGCGGCGAGGAGCTCCAGCGTGCGCTCCCGGGCGGGGGACGTGGCCGGGGCGGCCGTCCCGTGCGCGGAGGCGATGGGCTGCAGCATGACCTCGTCGACCCCGAACCGGGCCGCGAGGTCACGGATGCGCGCGGCGGCGGCCACCGGCTCGTCCAGGATCCAGGTGGCGGACATCCGCTCGATCATGCCCTGTTGCGCCGGCGCCATCGTCGTGGCGGCGGCCTCCTCGAGCGTCGCGAGCGGGCCGAGCGGCTGGCCGGAACGCAGCCGAGCCATCTGCTGCATCTGCGGCAGGGCGAGGGCACGGGCCTCGGCCGCGGTGTCGGCGACCACCACGTTGAGGGTGAGGATGGTGCGCGGCGCGGCCAGGGTGTCGCTCGGAGTGAAGCCGCGTCGGTAGAGGTCGAGGGCCTGGGTGGTGCCGTCGCCCGCGAAATGGTTGGCGAAGACGTAGGGCATGCCCTGCTTCGCGGCGAGCCGGGCCGAGTAGTCGCTGGAGCCGAGCAGCCAGATCTCGGGCATCGCGTCGGCGGCGGGGGTGGCGCGCAGGGCGTACTCCTGGCCGGAGGTGAGGCTCAGGGCGGCCCCTCCGGGCTGCAGCAGCGCAGCGATGTCGTCGATGTTGCGGGGGAAGGCGTCGACCTCGCTGACGGCGCCGCTGGAGCGCAGCAGCGCGGTGATCATCGGGTCGCTGCCGGGCGCACGGCCCAGGCCCAGGTCGATCCGGCCGGGGAAGGCGGCCTCGAGCAGGCCGAACTGCTCGGCGATCACGAGCGGGGAGTGGTTGGGCAGCATGACTCCCCCGGAGCCGACCCGGATGCGCTCCGTGCGGGCGGCGAGAATGCCGATCAGCACCGGCGGGTTCGTCGACGCGACGGCCTGCATATTGTGGTGCTCCGCCACCCAGTAGCGGGTGTAACCGAGCCGGTCGGCGCTCTGCGCGAGGGCGACGGATGCCGCGATCGCCTGGGCCGAGCTCTGGGCGGTGCGGACGGGAATCAGGTCGAGCACGGAGAGGCTCAGGGCGGAAGTAGTCATCGCTTCGGGAAACCCTTCCGGGCCCGGTCTTATTCCCCGGACTCATTCCCTGGCCTGCCCGGCGGGCGAACGCGGCGGGTACGCAGAACGGGCCGCCACCCTCAGGTGACGGCCCGTTCGCAAGAAGATCGCGTTGTCTTCGAAAAGTGCCTTAGCGGCGAAGTCCGAGGCTGCCGATCAGCGTGCGGTACCGAGTGATGTCGATGTCCGACAGGTAACCGAGCAAACGACGGCGCTGACCAACCATGAGAAGCAGGCCACGACGTGAGTGGTGGTCGTGCTTGTGCTCTTTCAGGTGCTCCGTGAGGTCCAGGATGCGCTGCGTGAGCATGGCAATCTGAACTTCGGGGGACCCGGTGTCGCCTGGGTGGGTAGCGTACTTTTCGATGATCGCCTTCTTTGCATTAGCTTCGAGTGCCATAGATGGGATCCCCTTTCTCTCACTGCGCGGTGCCCGGGGCCGAATGCCTGGGCTCTCTTGATCCGCGGCCGTCAAACGGCAACCCACCGAGTTTAGCAGAGTCACGGATGCCCCGGCGCAGCGGCCGTGAATGCTTCGGCCGTGAATGCTTCGGCCGTGAATGCTTCGGCCGTGAATGCTTCGGCCGTGAATGCTACAGCACCGTGAAACCGGCCGGCAGGCTCCCCCGCCCGGTGGCCGCGAGGAGCAGGTCCGCGGCGAGGCCCTTCCGCAGCGCCAGATCCCCCAGCAGGTGCAGGCTGACGGATGCCGCGGCATCCGGAACCTGCGCCTGCACCCCCAGGCTCGCCCGGAGGTCGCAGGTGTGCACGGTGAGCTCGAAGATGCGGGTGGGCAGGTAGTCGGCCAGGCGCATGGCGCCGACCGGGGTGGCGACGACGGCGTCCCCGGCGGTTTCGGCGACGAGTTGCAGCACACGGTCGGCGATCACCGACACCTGCCGGGCCGGGTCGGGGCCGAGGGCCGCGCCGGCGTCCCGGCCGCGCCGGGCGACCGTCGCCGGATCCCCCAGCGAGGCGAGGGCCAACGGGTAGTAGTCGACCGCCGACAAAACCGCGACGGCGGCGCCGGACGCGGCGGGGGCCTGGCCGAGGTAGGTCTCCACGGTCAGCAGGGCCCGGCTGGTGTGCCCGACGAGGTCCCGCACGGTCCACTCGCCGAGGCCCGGCCGCTCCCAGTCGTTGACGAGGGATGACGTGTCGACGAACCAGCGGGCGGCCTGCCGGAAGGCCTCGCGGGTGGCGGGCCAGGCGTGCATCGAGTCGTCGTTCATGTGCCCACCCTCCACCCGTACCCCACCCGCCGTCTACCGCGGCCGCGGCTCGCGGCGCAGGTTGTGGCCGCGGGCGCAGGTTCTAACGCGCGCCCGCTGCCCGAAGGTGCGCCGCGAGACCGACGGCTGGTCGCGACCGACGGCTGGTGTGTTCGGCGACTGGTGCGTTCGGTCGGTCGCCGGTCAGAGGTCGTCGCGCGAGGCCCATTCCCGGCTGAGCCGCTCCAGGATGACCGCGACGGCGACCGCTCCAGGATCGGGCGAGCCGATGCTGCGTTCGCCGGTGTAAATGGCCCGTCCCCGGCGGGCCTGCAGCAGGCTGGTGGCGTCCGCGCTGGCCCGGGCCACCCGGGCCATGCGGGCGAGGGCCGCGGCAGGGCCGCTTGCGGTGGCCAACTCGGACTCGAGGGCATCCGTGGCCGGCACGAGGGCGTCGAGGAGGGTCTTGTCGCCGAGGTCGGACTTGCCGCGGCTCTTGATTCCCTCCGCGGACGCGCGGAGGATGGCGACCACGTCGGCCCCCGTGAGTTCTTCCTTGCCCGACACCGCGGCGGCCGCGCGCAGGAACGCCGTGCCCCAGAGCGGACCGGAGGTTCCGCCGATGCGCCCGGAGATGACCAGCGCCACCCTTTTCAGGAACGCCGACGGGCTGGAACGGTCGAGGCCGTCCCAGTCGGAGAGCACGATCTCGAACCCGCGGGCCAGGGAGAACCCGAAGTCGCCATCGCCGACCACGGAGTCGTGGTCCCCGAATTCCCGCTCGTTGTCGACGGCCGTGCGGGCGATGCTCTGCACGCCGAACGCGGTGTCTGACAGGGCTGTGCGGGTCATCGGTTCTCCAGGGCGTCTGGGGCAGTCGCGTCGGGGGCGGGAATCTCGGGGGCCGCAAGGATGGCGGCGAAATCGGAAAGGTCGACGAAGAATTCCGGCGCCAGGTGCAGCGGGTCGCTGATCGTGACGGTGGTGGGGCCGCCGGGGTCGCCGAGCGAGGACACCACGAGGGCCGCCCCGGTGAAGTCCTCCCCCGCGGCGTAGCCGCTGACCGTGATCACGGTGCGCAGCCCGGCGGCGAGCTCGGCCTTCAGACCGTTCGCACTGTCCTCGACGACCAGCGCGTCGCCGGGTCCGATCCCGAGCTCCCGCAGGGCGCGCAGGTAGACGTCCGGGGCCGGTTTCCTGGCGCCGTCGACGTCACCGGCGAAAACCCGGAACTTTGCCGCAAGCTCGGGTCCGACCGCGTGGGTGAGCACGGTGCGCACGGACTCCTCCGCGGACGTGGACGCCACGGCAAGGGTCCAGCCGGCGTCCGCGGCCTGGGTGACGATCCGGCGGATGCCCGGGCGGGCCGGCAGTGCGCCGCGGTTCACCCGCTCGGTGTAGATCGCGGTCTTGCGCCGGTGCCATCTCGCGACGGTGGAGTCGAGTGCGGCGGGGTCGTCCTGCGGCAGCCCGAGCACGGCGGCGACCGACGGGGTCAGGATGCTGCGCATCCGTTCCTTACCGCCGCCGATCTTCATCTTCACCGCGTAGTCGGGGTCGCTCCACTGCACGGGAACCGAGAACTCCGCGAAGGCCTGGTTGAAGGCCGGCAGGTGGCCGTCGCGTTCGGTGTCGGCGAGCACGCCGTCGCAGTCGAAGATGAGCGCCGGCATCACCTCACGCCTTCCGCACGCCGGCGGTGGCGCCGGAAGGAGAATTTCTCCCGGCGGGTGATCGACTCGTCCGGCCCGTCCCAGACCTTGAAGATCGCCCAGGAGACGGCCACCAGCGGCACCGCGAGCACGGCCCCGGCGATGCCGCCGAGGATCGTGCCGCCGGTGAGGGCGATCAGGATCACCAGCGGATGCAGTTTCAAGGCCCCGGCCATCACCACCGGGTTGAGCAGGTCCCCCTCGAGCTGGTTGACCACGACCACGATCGCCACGACGATCAAGGCGACGATCGGGCCGTTGGCGACGAGGGCCACCAGCGCGGCGAGGATGCCGGCGATCGTCGCCCCGATCAGGGGGATGAAAGCGGTCAGGAACACGATCACGGCCAGGGGCAGGGCGAGCGGGACCTGCAGGATGGCCAGCCCCGCCCCGATCAATACGGCATCGAACAGGGCGATGACCGCGGTGCCGCGCACGTACTGACCGAGGACCTCGGGCGCGACCGCGCCGACCCGGCGCGCGCGCTCGAGGCGTTCCCCGGAGAGGAAACGCAGGAAGAAGCCCCAGATCAGGCCGCCGTCCTTGAGGAAGAAGAACAGGATGATCACGATCAGCAGGAATCCGGTGACCAGTTCGACGGCGGCGGACACCCCGGCGAGAGCGCCGGTACCGAATTCCGCGCTCGTGATGAAGCCGACCAGGGTGTCGCGCACGGCGGCGAACTGGGCGGCGTCCAGGGACAGCGGGCCCTCGACCAGCAGCCCCTGCAGCTCGTCGAGTCCTTCGCTGGCGGCCAGGGACAGTGCGGTCCACTGGTTGCGCACCGCGAAGACGATGAGCGTGACGATGCCGCCGAGGATGAGCACGCCCGACAGCAGAGTGATCCAGGTGGAGAGCATCGCCGAAACGCCGCGCCTGCGCAGCCAGCCGACCACCGGTACCAGCGCTGACGCCAGGATCAGCGCCACGAGCACCGGGATGACCACGAGCTTCACCTGCACCAGCGCGTAGACGATGCCGCCGGCCACCAGCACCACGAGGATGATCTGGCCGCTGCGGAGTCCCCACCGGCCGAGGCGGTCGGTCAGCAGGGAGCGCGGGGGCTGTGCGGGAACGTCGTCTGCGTGCATGCCGCCACCATAGGCACCTGTGCGTCGGCCGTAAAGGCGGCGGCAAAGGCGCTGCCGGCCGACCGCGTACTGAGCGGCCTACGAAGCGTGCCGGGCGAAGGAGGCCGCCACCCGTTCCAGCACGGCCTCCGACCCGGCGTAGATGCCGTCGGGCCGGGGCCAGTGACTGATCACGTCGGTGAACCCGAGCTCGCCGGCGCGACCCACGGCATCCTCGAACGCGCCGGCGCTGCTCAGGGAGTAGGCGCCGCCGCTGTCCAGGGACAGGTAGCGGTCGATGCCGGCCGGGTCGCGGCCCGCGGCGAGCGCCGTGTCGTCGAGCCGTGCCGACAGGGTTGCCACCGAAGCCCACCAGTCCTCGCCGACCGCGCCATCCGCCCCCGTCGTCACCCAGCCGGACCCGAACGTGGTGACCAGGCGCAGTCCCTTCGGCCCGTTGGCGGCGATGACGAAGGGCACCCGCGGCGACTGCGCCGGGGTGCCGACCATGCGTGCACCCACCGCCGTGGCCCAGTCGCCGCTGAAACTCAGGCCGCCCCTGCCCGGCTCCTCGTGGCGCAGCAGCAGGTCGAGGCCGGTGACGAATTCGGCGAACCGTTCGTGCCGTTGCCGGGGTGTGAGCTCGGGCTGGCCGAGCACGCCGGCGTCGAAGCCCGTGCCGCCTGAGCCGATGCCGAGCAGGAACCGCCCGCCCGCGATGTCGTCCAGGGTCGCGATCTCCTTGGCGAAGGTCACCGGATGCCGGAAGTTCGGCGACGACACGAAGGTGCCCAGACGGATGCGGGAGGTCACGACCGCCGCGGCCGTCAGCGTAGGGACGGTCGCGTGCCAGGGCTGGTCGGCGAGGGACCGCCAGGAGAGATGGTCGTAGGTCCAGGCGTGGTCGAAGCCGAGCGCCTCCGCGCCCTGCCACTTGCGGCGGGCCTCCGGCCAGGCGTCCTGCGGGAGAATCACGATTCCGAAGCGCATGCTGAGAGTCTACGGACGGCGGCCTCCGGCGCCTTCTCGCCCGGGCCGCCCGGTGCTATTAATGGTGCAGCTCGCGGTGCCGCCCGCCCCCCACGTTACGGTCGGCGCCGCGAGTTCGCCATTCGGGCCCCTCCGCGGCGGATGCAGCGGATGCGCTGGCCAGTGTCACCGTCTGGTGCCACACTCGTCCCATGACCGGATCACCGCACGCCCACACCCGTTGCGCGATCGTGCCGCCGTACCTGCTGGTGCGGCTGGCCCGCCTGGACGATCCCCGGTTCGCTGCCGCCGCCGAGGCCGCGCGGCAGTCGCTGATGCGGGACGCGCCGATCCGGGACCTGCGCGCGGGGGCGCATCCGTCTGTGCGATCGTCGGTGCATCCATCGGTGCAGCCTTCGGGCATCGGAACCGCGGTGCGCGGGCGGATCGACCGGGCCATCTCGGATGCGGCGGGCCTGGAGCGTCTGCCGGGCCGGCTGGTGCGCGGCGAGCGGCAGGGGCCGGTGGCGGACCCGGCGGTGCAGGAGGCCTGGGACGGGCTCGGCAGCACGCACGCCCTGTTCTGGACGGTGTTCGAGCGTGACTCCATCGACGATCGCGGGCTGCCGCTGGAGGCCACCGTGCACTACGGCCGCCGGTACGACAACGCGTTCTGGGACGGGGAGCGGATGGTCTTCGGTGACGGGGACGGGCAGGTCTTCAACCGGTTCACCGCGTCGCTGACCGTGATTGGGCACGAACTCGCCCACGGCGTCACCCAGTTCACCGCCAACCTCGCCTATCAGGGCCAGTCGGGCGCGATCAACGAGTCGGTGTCAGACGTGTTCGGTTCCCTGGTCGAGCAGTACGCGAGGGGCCAGTCGACCGCCGAGGCGTCCTGGCTGATCGGCGAGGGATTGTTCACCGACCAGGTGCAGGGTGTGGCCCTGCGCTCGATGAAAGCACCCGGCACCGCCTACAACGACGATGTCCTCGGCAAGGACCCCCAGCCGGCCAACATGTCTGGCTACGTGGAGACCGAGGACGACAACGGCGGGGTGCACCTGAACTCCGGTATCCCGAACCGGGCGTTCTTCCTGGTCGCTTCCGCTCTCGGCGGCAACGCCTGGGATGCCGCCGGCCGGATCTGGTTCGACACGCTCACCTCCGGCACGCTCGGGCGGGGCGTTGACTTCCGCGGGTTCGCTCGGGCGACCGCGCGGGCGGCGCTCAAGCGGTACGGCATCGGATCCCCGGAGCACGATGCCGTGATCGCCGCCTGGACCGCGGTGGGACTCGGTGCCGGCCTCGGCTCGGTATCGAGCGCCCGCACCGGCGCCGTCACCATCCCCGGCGGCACCGGGGATCCGGTCGCGCTGCCGGAGTAGCATCTCCCCCATGAAGGTGGACGTCTTGTGAAGGTGGTCGTCTCGCGCAGCGGTGGTATCGCCGGGATCCGGCGGACCTGGGAGGTTCAGGTCGACGAGCAGCCCGATGCGTCAGCATGGATGGCGCTCCTCGACACTCTGCCATGGAACGACGTGGCCACGGAGGCGCCGCAGCCGGACCGGTATATCTATCGCATCCGCTGTGCACCCCATGAGGTGGTGCTCGGGGAGCAGCAGGTCTGCGGCCCCTGGCAAGACCTTATTGACCGGGTCAGAGGGGTGATCGAACCACGCTGAACGTTGCGTGAACGAATGGCGCGGACCGTTCCTGGACGTGGCTGCCTGAGAGTCCCCTGTTAGAATGACCTTAACTAGGGGGCCTTTCATCGTTATTCTTCCGGCTGTAAAAAATTCATGTTCTTCCATCCTGCGCCAAGCCACAGTGCTGGCCCTCGGCCTCGTTCTCGCCGGCTTTGCGCTGACCGCTATTCCGGTGGCGCCGGCCTCGGCTGCGCCGACGGGCACGACCATCGACCAGTGCAACGGCGTCCCGGGAGTCGGCGCCGGCACCGGAGCCGTGGAATGCAACGTCACCGTGACGAACAACCTGGACCTGGCTACCGGTGTGGCGAGTTCCACGGTGAGCACCGTCGTATGCGTTCACGAAGCCAACACCAAGGTCGATTGCGGGCCGGCCACGGTCGCTCCCTACACGAACCTCGTCCTGCACGTCGCGCAGTGCAACGGGTCGATCAACGTCGGCGGCGGGAACGTGCTCTGCACCGTGACCATCGTGAATAACATCACCGGCTCGGCGACTCCGACCCCCGCGACCGTGAATCAGTGCATCGAATCCGGCACCGGCGGCGGCACCGAGCCGACGACCGACTGCGACCCGACCGGCCCCACAACCGGTGCCACGGTCGACCAGTGCAACAGTTCCGGAAATGGCGGCGGCGCCACCATGCGCGTACTGTGTACCGTCGACCCGCTGTCCAGCGTGGTGCCGGAAATTCCGGTCACGGTCACCCAGTGCAACGGATCCGGCAACAATGGCGGCAGCACGGTCATCTGTGACACCGAATTGACCACGATCGTGCGGGCCGCAGCAACCACGCCGACGGCCACCCCGACCCCGACCCCGACAGCGACCGCCTCTCCGATGGTGGCTCCCCTCGTCGAGGCCGCTCCGCAGTTGGCCGCCACCGGCTTCAGCTCCGGACCGCTCCTGATCTCCACCGCTTCGGCTCTCCTGCTCGGCGGCCTGGTCGTGCTGTTCGTATTCCGACGCAACATCCGTCGCCCCGGGCGCCAGGGCTGACACGCACCAGCTCTGCACGAAGAGCGACTACGCGCCGACCGCCGTTCCCGGTGGTCGGCGCGTTTTTCGTCCCGCCCGTTGGTCGACCCGCGCGTTAGCTCGCGGAGAAGCCGACCGCGTGGGACCATTGGGCATGGAAACCAACGACCTGAGTCCGGTTCGGAACCTCACCGAAGAAGAATGCTGGGATCTCCTGATCTCGTCGAGTTTCGGGCGACTCGCGCTGAGCATCGCCGGTGAGCCGGACATCTACCCGGTGAACTTCATCGCGGTCGACAAGACGCTTCTTTTCCGTACCGCGGAGGGCACGAAGCTGCTCGAACTCACCGTGAACAACAGGGTCGCTTTCGAGACGGACGGGATCGGCCGCGACGAAGCCTGGAGCGTCGTGGCGCGCGGCCAGGCGCGCGTGCTCGACACGCAGGCCGAGATCGAGGCCGCGGACCAGCTGCCGCTGCGCCCGCTTGTCCCCACCCTCAAGTACATCTATGTGGAGATCACGCCCACGACTGTCAGCGGTCGTCGATTCAATCTCGGCCCGGAACCCGACCGGTACTGACCAGATGAACACGCAAGCGGTTCCCGGCGTTGTGCTGATCACCGGTACATCCTCCGGGATCGGCCTGCATGCAGCCGTGGCGGCGGCCCGCGCCGGACACACGGTCGTGGCCACGATGCGCAACCTCGAGGGAGCGCGCGCCCTGCGCGACGCCGCGGCCACCGCGGGGTGAGCCTCGACATCCGTCGTCTGGACGTCACCGAGCCCGACTCGGCGACGCAGGTCGTGACCGACCTGACGGAACGCTACGGCCGGCTCGACGCGCTCATCAACAACGCCGGCTCCGGCCGGGTCGGCACCATCGAGAACGAGACCGTCGACGATGTGCGAGCCGTGATGGAAGCGAACTTCTTCGGGGTCGTCGCCGTGACCCGCGCTGCCCTCCCCCACCTGCGTAAAACCCGCAGGCGCCTGATTTCGGTGTCGAGCGTCGGCGGGGTCGTCGGCCAGCCCTTCAACGAGGCCTACTGCGCCGCCAAGTTCGCGGTCGAAGGCTTTCATGGAGAGCCTCGCCCCCGTGGCTGCCACGGCCGGGGTCTCCGTGACGGTCGTCGAGCCCGGTGCCGTGGCGTCGTCGTTCATCGCCAACGTGGGTGGAGAGCTCGCCTCGTCCGGCCCGGTTGACGACCCCTACGCCGACACCCTGGCCCCCTACCTGGCCCGCGCGGCGTTCTCCTTCAGTGCTGCCCAGTCCGCTCACAGCGCCGGTGCGGTTCTCGCAGGCCTGCTGGACGGCGACCGCCCCGCGTTCCGCGTGCAGACGTCCGAAGGCGCACGCCAGTTCGTGGCTGCCAAGCTCGCCGACCTCGATGGTTCCGTCGTGCAGGGCATGACGGCAGCCTGGCTGGCCTGACCGGCTCCTCCCGGGCGGCCTCGACCGTCAGAACGGTGCGTGCTCGGGGGCGGGCTCCGGCTCGGCTACCGTCGTGGGTTCCGGCGGCGGCGTCGTCTCGGGTTTCACCGCAACGTGCCATAGCTGATCTCCCCCGCAGCCAGCGCCGCCCGGGTCGCGAGCAGCTCAACGGCCAGGGCCCGGCTCTCCGCGACCAGGTTTTCCGCCGACCGCTGCGGCACCCGGATCGTGCAGGCCAGCTCGCTCGAGAACTCCCGCTCGGCCACCTCACGTGCGTCCCAGCGGGCGCTTGGGACCCGGGCGGCGTTGTGGGCGACGGCCTGCCCGAACCGTCGGGCCGCCTCGACCCGTTCCGCCCGCCGGGCGAAGGCCGCGGCGATGTCGCGTTCGGCCTCGGCGATGGCATCGAAATGGAGGCCCATGGCCTCTCGCTCTGCGATGAATGACGGCTTCATGAGGAACACGCTACGCGCACCCACCGACACGGCCCCGGCACCCGTGGACACTGTGGATAACCTGATCAAACCCGGATTGTGGAGGACACCGCGCGCTTCCCATCTACTGCATCCGCGCCGCCGAGGACGCTCAGTCCCGGCGAAGTATGCCGGAACGCGGCCCGGCGACCGGCCGCCCGGAATCCCCTTCCCCACCCTCGGGTGGCTAATTCAGGAGATTCGGGCCGGTCGCTCGTCCGGCGCCGCAGACCAGTGCGGATGAGTGGGCGCCAGCGGGAGAATCTCCTGAGTTAGCCCCGGCGGCGGCAGGTGGCTTTGGCTCACCGCGAAGAACCTCATACGGTTAAGGAAGTTGCGGATCTTCCCCGGTCCGGAATCAGCCGTTGTCGACGACTGAGTCCGAGCAACGCCAGCCAGCAGCGACGGAAAGAAACCGATCATGACCCAGAATGTCCCCGCGCTTCCCGGTGCCGGAGCCCCCGTTCACGAAGGCGATGCAGCCGGCGGGACCGGGGAGAACGAGGGGCCGGATGCCTCCACTCGCCTCTCGTTCCTCAGCCCGCCGCAGCGCACGACGGCCGGGCCTGCTCAGCAGGGCTGGCGAGGGAGGCTCAGCCGGCTCACCGGTGGCCTCATCGCTCTCGGCCCGGGCCGCGTCGAGCGGGCGCACCGAGAGACGATCGCCTCCGTCCAACGCAACTTCACGGAGCCGAAAACGATCGTGGTGCTCAATCCCAAGGGCGGAGCGAACAAGACGACCGCGACCCTGCTCATCGCGGCGACGCTGGGCATGTACCGCGGCGGGTACACGCTGGCGTGGGACAACAACGAGTCGATGGGAAACCTCGGGGTGAGGGTGCGCACCGCCGGGCACACGAACACCGCCCTGACCCTCCTGCGCGAGCTGGACCGATTTGACGACGGACGCACCATCCGCCTGGGCGACCTGGACAACTATGTGCACGCCCAGGGGGACGCCCAATTCGACGCGCTGGCCTCCGACCTGGACCCGGCCGGCGCCCGGAACATCGACGGCGAGGCGTTCGGCCGGCTCTACGCCATCCTCAGCCGGTTCTACCGCGTGCTGGTGATCGACACGGGCAACAACATGCGGGCATCCAATTGGGAGGCAGCCGTCGAGAAAGCCGACCAGCTCGTCGTCGTGTCGACGATCCGCGAAGACACCGGCTACGGTGCGGCCGCGCTGCTGGAGGGTCTGCGCCAGAAAGGCCACGGCGAGAAGGTGGCGCAGGCCGTCACGATCCTGGCGTCACCGGACGGGACCGTCGACGACGCCCTGTACCGGCGGCTGCACGATCACTTCGGCAAGCTCACCCGGGCCGTCCTGGACGTGCCGTTTGACCCCGCGCTGATCGGCGGTGGACCGCTGAACATCGACGCACTCGACCCGCGCACCCGCCGGGCCTGGCTGGACGCGACGGCTGTGATCGCCGAGGGACTCTGAGGCGGCGAGGGCTGCGCGTCGGGCCGGGAAGGCCCGGTAGGCCGGGAAGCCCGGTAGGCAGGGAAGGCTCGGCGGGCGCCTCAGGCATCCGCGGACAGACCGATGAGGCGGAGCAGTGCGAGGCCGTAGGCATCCGCGGCTTCGTCGGCGTCGAACGATTCCGTCGCGCCGTGGATCTCGACCAGCACCCGGTGGCTCGATTCCTCCAGCCGGTGCAGGGAGCGGAAGGTGTTGCGCAGCAGCGCCCGCAACTGGTCCTCGCGCGGGAGCCAGAGGGCGTCCTCGAGGGCGAGGGAGTCCAGAGCCCACTCGGTCGTGCCGTTGAACCCGAGGATCGTGCCGGTGTCGAATTCGTGCGGCTCGATGGTCATGTCATTGACCGTGAACACGTCGCTCTCGAAACCGGCACGTTCGATCCGGAAGGCGTCCCCGGAGACGGGGCGCCAGCGCAGACCGGCCACGGCCAGTGCGCGTGCACAGTCGATTGAGATCATGGCGGCAACTCCGCCCGCTAGCGTTGTGATGAGAACTATATTCCAGGAGGACCGGTGTGACGCGAACCGTGAATCTGACGGTGCATGTGAAGCCCGGCAGCCGCAAGGGGCCTCTGGTCACGGTCGACGACCCCGAGGATGCGCCGGACACTGCGACGAAACTCCCCACGGATGCCGCCCTTACGGTCTATCTGCAGCAGCGCGCCGCCGAGGGTGCCGCCAACGAGGCCCTGGTCAAGCTGCTCGCCAAGCACTTCGGCGTTTCCCGGAGCGCGGTCACCATCATCCGTGGGCACAGCTCCCGGATCAAGCACGTGCGGGTCGAACACGACTCGTAGCGACCGGTCGCGACTGGTTGTGACCCGCACGTGCCCTCCGGGCGGCGGTGAGTTGCAGCTGACGCCGAGTTCTAGCTGACGCCGAGCAGGTCGATCACGAAGATCAGCGTCTGGCCGGAGAGACGGTGGCCTCCGCCGGCGGGACCGTAGGCCAGGTGCGGCGGGACGACCAGCTCGCGGCGTCCGCCCACCTTCATTCCGGGGATGCCCTGCTGCCAGCCCGCGATCAGCGACCGGAGTGGGAAGTTGATCGACTGGCCGCGGTTCCAGGACGAGTCGAATTCGTCTCCGGTGTCGTATTCGACGCCCAGGTAGTGCACGTCGACGGTGGCGCCGGGGGTTGCCTCGGCACCCTCGCCGACCACGATGTCGGTAATGGTCAGTTCGGTGGGCGCGGGGCCCTCGGGTGCGTCGAGTTCGGGCTTTGAATTGAGATCAGTCATGTTCCCATCCAACCGGATTCACCCGTCCGACGCACCGTGAAAATTCCCCCTTGCGCGAACGCAACGGGGAGGCGCACCATGGAATCAGTAACTCGCCGCTCCGGGAGAGTCGTCGGCATCGCCACACCACCGGGCGGCGAGTTCATGTCTGCAGCCGACGCCGTTCACTTCCCCGCGCTCAGGTGCGACGCTCAGGCGATCACTCCGGCGCGGTCCGCCTGGATGAGGCCCAGCAGTTCCGCCTCGTCGGCGCGGTCCACGTGACCCGCCGTGCCGTTCAGCATCCGTTGCCGGGCGAATGCCAGCCGGGTGGCATCCCGGATGAAGCTCTGCATCGCCCGCTTGCGGGCGCGGGGCTGGCGAGAAGCCCAGGTCCTGGCCTGCCGCCGCCCTTCGGGGGTGGCGAGCATCGAGACCTCGGCGGCGCTGAACCAGCCCACCGCCGCGTACTCGCTGAGTCGACGTTCGGTGATGCGCTTCTCCTGCCGGCGGAGCAGGATCACGACCACGACGGCGGCCAGGAACAGCGGCACCTGCACGAGCAGGTAGTAGGTCACCAAGGAGGCGCTGTCCACCAGGTAGAAGGCGCCGTTCCAGAGCATGTGCAGCAGGATGGCGCCCAGCAGGCCGAGCAGGATCGTGCCGGCGGCCGCCGCACCGCGGCGCCGGGCCGCCAGTCCGATCGCAATCCCCGTGCAGGCGGTGAACATGACGTGCGCGAACGGGGACAGCACACCCCGCACCAGGAAGGTGAAGCCCAGGTTGGCGGCGCCGCCGTCCATCATCGCCAGACCGAAGTACTGGATGTTCTCGGAGAACGCGAACCCCGCGGCGACCGTCGCCGCGAAGACGATGCCGTCGACGGGTCCGTCGAACCGGCGGCGGAGCACCCAGAAGATCAGCAGGATGCCAAATCCTTTCGCGGTCTCCTCCACGATGGGCGCCTGGATGACGGCGGCGGTGAAATCGGCGCCGGACCCGGAGGCTGACCGGGACGCGCCGGAGAGGTTCAGGGCGATCTGCACGCCGAGGTCGAAGATCAGGGCCGACGCCACCGAGACGCCCGCGCCCCAGAGCAGGGCGAACCAGAGCGTCGGGCGGGGCTCCGGCTCCCAGCGGTCGATCCAGCGCACGGCCAGCAGGATCGCCGTCAACGGGATGAGGGCGAGGATCAGGCAGATCAGCAGCGCTCCGGGGCCGAGGAACGTGGCCAGGTACACCAGCACCAGCAGCACCGCCGTGCCGCCCACGACCAGGCCGACGCTGGTCAGGGCGATCAGGCCCCCACTCGTGCGGCGCACCGGGGCGGACCACACGGGCTGAACGGGCTGGGCCGCCGGTTGCACACCCGGGGCGGCAGCGGCTGGGCGGGACTCGGGCGACTCAAATGTCATGCCGATCAGGATACCGGGGCGAACATGGTGCCCGGGTTGAGGATGCCGAGGGGATCGAAGACGGACTTGATCTGGCGCTGCAGGTCGAAGCTCGTGTCGCCGATTTCCTCCGCCAGCCAGCGGCGTTTGAGCACGCCGACCCCGTGCTCGCCGGTGAGGGTGCCGCCGAGTTTCAGGGCCGCCCGGAACAGTTCTCCGGCCGCCTCCCAGATCGCCTCCGGCACCACCGGGTCCCCGGCCGGCCGGCCCGGGTCGGCGGGGATCACGAAGTTGGGGTGCAGGTTGCCGTCGCCGGCGTGGGCGACCGTGGGGATCGGCACGCCCGTGCGGGCGCTGATCTCCGCGATCCGTTCGAACATTTCCGCCATCCGGGAACGGGGCACACAGACATCCTCGATCAGGACCTCGCCGTGGGCGGCCAGCGCCGGGTGCGCGGCCCGCCGCACGGCCAGCAGCCGGTCGGCGGTGGCGCCCCCCGCGGCATCCGCCAGGCGGACCTC
>NZ_SOGW01000077.1:0-37296 GCF_004403075.1 Cryobacterium sp. TMT2-10
CCGCCGCGCCCCCCGCGGCGACGCCCCTGGCAGCCGCACCGGCGACCGTTCCACCGCCGCCGGCCCGGCCCGCGGTCGCCCCCGCCGAGACCAGCCTGAATGCCCTCACTCTCGCCAAAGGCATCCTGACCGACCAGCTCAGCAGCCTGCCCAGGCTGCTCGGCCTGCTCGCCGCGGTCGCGTACATCTCCTACCGCATCGGCCGCCGCGCCGGCGGGCGCTAGGCCGTCGGGTGAGCACACCGGAAAGGTTCCACCGCAATGCGTGAGGTCCTGGATCCCCTGGTCGCGGGCTGGCACACCGGCGGCGCCGCCGCGCTCGCCACCGTCGTCCGCACGTTCAAGTCCGCGCCGAGACCGGCGGGAGCGTCGATGCTGGTCTCCGAGGACGGCACCGTCGTCGGCTCGCTGTCCGGCGGGTGCGTCGAAGGCGCCGTCTACGAACTCGGTTCCCAGGTCATCGAGGACGGCCGGCCCGTTCTGGTGCGGTACGGGATCAGCGACGATGACGCGTTCTCAGTCGGCCTCACCTGCGGCGGCATCCTCGATGTCTTCGTCGAACGCGTCAACCGGGAGAGCTTCCCGGAACTGGCCGCGGTGCAGCACGACATTGCCGGCTCCCTGCCGGTGGGAGTCGCGACCGTCATCGAACACCCCGACGCCACCTGGCTGGGCCGGCACCTGATCGTGCGCCCGCACGGCTTCGACGGCGACGTGGGCTCGGAGCATGCCAACCGCGCCATCAGCGATGACGCCCAAGGGCTGCTCGCCGCCGGCCGGAACAGCACGCTCACCTACGGCCCCGATGGCGAGCGGCGCGGCGAAGGAATGCGGGTCTTCTTCAACAGTTACGCCCCCCGCCCGCGAATGATGGTCTTCGGCGCGATCGACTTCGCGGCGGCACTGGCCCGCCTGGCCGCTTTCCTCGGCTATCGCGTCACCGTGTGCGACGCCCGCGCCGTGTTCGCCACGGCGGCGCGATTCCCCGACGCCGACGAGGTGATCGTCGGTTGGCCGCACCGCTACCTCGCCGAGCAGCTGGCCGCCGGCCTCGTCGACAACCGCACGGTGCTGTGTGTGCTCACCCACGACCCGAAATTCGATGTGCCTCTCCTGGAGGTGGCCTTGCGAAGCGAGCAGTTCGCCTATATCGGTGCGATGGGCTCGCGGCGCACCCACGAGGACCGCCTGGCCCGGCTGCGCGACGCCGGCCTGGACGAGGCGGAACTGGACCGGCTGCACAGCCCGATCGGGCTGGATCTGGGCTCACGGACACCGGAGGAGACGGCCGTGTCGATCGCAGCCGAGATCATTGCCCTGCAGTGGGGTGGCAGCGGTGAGCCGCTCAGCGGTCTGGTCGACCGCATCCATCACGACGACCAGGACGAATCGGTCCCGCCCCTGGCAGCCCCGGCGGCGCCGGAATAGCCTGCGCTATTCGCGCATTCCGAACCGCGCGTGGATCGGGTGCATCCATTTCGGCGCCCACCAGAGGCTCCGTTCGAGGGAGGTCATCACGGCCGGAACCACGATCGTGCGCACCAGGGTGGCGTCCAGGAGCACGGCCACGGCCAGGGCGATTCCGATCTGCTTCATCTGCAGCAGGTCTCCGGTGGCGAAGCCGGCGAAGACGATCACGATGATGAGAGCCGCCGAGGAAATGATCCGACCCGAGCTCTGCAGACCCGTCTCGATGGAACGGCGGGTGCTCTCCCCCTGCTCGTGGTGCTCCTTGATCCGGGCGAGCAGGAACATCTCGTAGTCCATCGCCAGGCCGAACCCGAAAGTCAGCACCAGGGTGAGCACCAGGGGGTCGACGCCGGCTATGGTCGCGGCGTCGAAGTTGAGCAGCCCGGCCAGATTGCCCTCCTGAAAGCCCCAGACCAGGATGCCGACGGATGCCCCCAGGGAGATCACGCTCACCACGAGCGCGGTAAGCGGAATGACCACGGATCCGGTCATCAGGAACAGGAGCACAAACGTGGCGCCGCCGATGATCAGGGCCGCCCAGGGAGCCCCGCGGAGGAGCGAATCGGTGTAGTCGACTGACACCGCATCCGTTCCGCCGGCCCAGTTGTCGAACGCGGGCCGATCGGCCCTGATTTCGCGGACGACACCGGGCCCCTCGTTCTGGTCGACGCCGACGCGGGACACCCAGTACCCGTTCACCTGGGCCGGGGGCGTGGTCCCGGTGACGTGCGGCAGGGCGGCAACCTCCTCCGTCCAGGCCGCGGCGGAGGCTTCGTCGGTGGCCGCCACCAATTGCACCAGCGGCGCGCTCGCCAGCGGGAAGTGGTCGTTCAGCGCCGTGACGAACTCGTACTGCGTCGAAGCCTTCGGGATCGCGTCCGCGCCGCCGCTGGACACGTTCATGTTCAGGACCGGGCTGCCCAGCAGGAGCAGCACGGCGATGCCGCCCAGGGCCACGAGCGCGGGTGCACGCTGCACCAGACGGGTGAGCCGGGAGAAGACGCCCTCCGGTGGTGCGACGTCGCCGAAGCGGGTCAGGAGCGTGCCCAGGCCTGGAATGCGCGTCAGCACGCCCGGCATCAGCAGCCGCTCGCCGAAGAAGCCGAGCAGCGCCGGCACGAGCACGAGGGCCGTCAGGATCGCGATCAACACCACCGAGACCGCGCCGATGGAGATCGCACGGATGATGGTCGGCTCGAAAACGAGCAGGCCGACCGTGGCGATGGCGAAGGTCAGGCCGGAATAGAGCACGGTGCGGCCGGCCGTGTCGACCGTGACACCGACGGCCTGCAGCATCAGCTCGTGCCGCTCCGTGCGGGTTTGCTCGCCGACCCGCGCGACGAGGAGCCGGAACTCCTCCCGGAATCGGCTGACGATCAGCAGCCCGTAGTCGATGGACAGGCCCAGGCCGATCACGGTGATGACGTTGAGGACCGTGGTGTCGATCTCCATCAGGTGGCTGAACACGAAGAGGGCGCCGAGGGCGCCGGCGATGGAGGCGAGGGCGCCGATCAGCGGGATGCCCGCGGCCAGGAACCCGCCGAAAATGATGAGCATGACGATCAGGGCGATCGGCAACGCGATCAGCTCGCCCTTCTGCAGGTCTGCTTCCGCCACGGCCACGAGCGAATCCATCAGCAACGGGGTGCCGCCGACCTCCGCAACCGCGTCCGGTTCGACCTGCCGAACCTCGTCGGCCGCTGTGCCCAGGCGGCGCTCGACGTCGGTGAGCACCCGATCGCTGGGGTCCCCGTCGGTCGTCGTCATTTCCACGTTCAACAGCAGACCGGTGCCGTCGGGAGCCAGCAGCGGTGCCGCGGCGGGGTTCGGCTGCCCATCGGGAAGCGGCGGGATGGTCAGCGGGTTCACCACCGAGGTGACACCGTCGATCTCGTTCAGGTCCAGGGTGGCCGAGGAGAGGATCCAGACCAGTTCGGGAGCGGACAGGTCGACGCCGTGGATGAGCAGCGACAGGGACTCCGTTTCGTCGGCCGCGGGGTCCTGCAACAGGTCCGCGGCCTGACTGGCCTCGCCCGCGACGGACGGCCCGGCACTGGAGAGTCGCTGGAACAGGCTCTCCCCGGTGACCCCGAACAGCGCGGTCGCCACGCAGGCCCCGATCAGGATCACCCACGCCAGCAGTGCGCTCAGTCGATGGCGGGCTACGAAGACACCGAGAGCGCGAAGCATGGTCGCTAGTCCTCCTGTCAGTGGGCGGCTACCGCCAAAATACTCCCTCGCTCGCCTCCCGGCGGCCCGGCCCCCCGTCTTTCGATACCGAAGACCCGGAGGCCAGGGTGTAAAGTCAGAACTCAGCCCCACATACCCTTGGGGGTATCTTCCGGGTTGGCCTGAACGCTCTCCTGGCCAACCGAAAGGCACCTCATGAAAATCGTCGTCGTTGGTGGAGTCGCAGCCGGCGCCTCCGTGGCCGCGCGCGCCCGTCGTCTGGACGAGTTCGCCGAAATCGTGGTTCTCGAACGGGGCCACCACGTCTCGTTCGCCAATTGTGGTCTGCCCTACCACGTCGGCGAGGTGATCACCGATCGCAGCCGCCTCCTCTTACAGACGCCGGAGAGCCTGCGCGAATCCCTCGACATCGACGTGCGCGTGGGCCATGAGGTCACGGGGATCGACCGCACCTCACAAACCGTGACCATCCGCGAGGTCGACAGCGGACGCGAATACGTCGAAAGCTACGACGCCCTCGCGTTATGCCCTGGCGCCGAGCCGTTGCGGCCTCCCCTGCCCGGCATCGACCTGGCCGGCGTGCACGTTCTGCGCCGGATCGGCGACATGGATTCCATTAAAGCTCAGCTCGATTCCGCCCTCGTCCAGACCAAGCTGGGCGCCCGCGGCCCGGTTCGCACCGTTGTGATCGGCGCCGGGTACATCGGGCTGGAGATGGCCGAGAACCTCAAGCACCGCGGCGCCGTCGTCGACGTCGTCGAGATGAGCGACCAGATTTTGCCCCCGCTCGACCACGAGATGTCGGTTCCGGTGGAACACCACATCCGCAGCCGGGGCATCACCCTGCACCTGTCCACCGCCGCCGCCGCTTTCACCGCCCGCACAGGCGGGGGGCTGAACGTGGAACTGACCGACGGCAGCGTCCTCGAAGCCGACCTTGTCATCCTCTCGGCCGGGGTGCGGCCGAACACCGCCCTCGCGACAGCGGCCGGGCTGGACATCGGTCCGCGCGGCGGAATCACCGTCGACACCCACATGCAGACCTCCGACCCGCACATCTGGGCGGCCGGCGACTCCGTGGAGACTCCGCACACCGTGCTGCCCGGGCAGTGGCTGGCCCCCCTGGCCGGCCCGGCCAACCGCGAGGCTCGCGTCGCCGCGGAGAACATCTGCGGGCGCACGACCGAATACAAGTCCACCCAGGGCACCTCGATCGTGAAGGTCTTCGACATGGTGGCCGGCGGTACCGGCGCCACCGAGCGGCAGCTCCTCGCCGCCGACCTGCCCTACCGGGCCGTGCACGTGCATCCGTCGGGTCACGCCGGCTACTACCCCGGAACCGCCATGATGCAGCTCAAGGTGCTCTTCGCCCCGGAGACCGGGCGCATTCTCGGCGCTCAGGCCGCTGGCTTCGACGGTGTCGACAAACGCCTCGACGTGCTCGCCACGGCGCTCCGCGCCGGCCTGACCGTCTACGACCTCGAGGAGCTCGAGCTCGCCTACGCCCCGCCGTTCGGCTCGGCGAAAGACCCGGTGAACATGGCCGGGTTCGTCGCCAGCAACGTTCTGCGCGGTGACCTCTCGCTCTGGTACGCCCAGGACTACCCGGCAGCGACGTCAGGCGCGCGCCTGATCGACGTGCGCACGCCCGAGGAGTTCTCGATCTGGCACCTGCCCGGGGCCGAGAACGTACCGCTCGGCACCGTCCGGGAGGCCTGCGAGAACTGGGATCGGTCGACTCCCCTGCGCCTGTACTGCGCGGTCGGGTTCCGCAGCTACCTCGGCTACCGGGCACTCGTGCAGCGGGGCTTCACGGATGTCGCGACCCTCTCCGGCGGCTCGGACACCTTCCGGTCCTGGCACGAGGTGAAGCCTGAAAGCGACGAACCACCCCTGCCGATGACCTCGTATGCCGAGTCGGTCGACATCGTCGCCGCAGCGGTGGCGACCGCGGCCCTGGCCCAGGGCACGGGCGTGCGCGTGGATCTGGATTGCTCCGGCCTGGCCTGCCCCGGCCCGATCATGAAACTCTCCGAGAACATTCGGTCGCTGACCCCGGGAGACGAGATCGTCGTACACGTCTCCGACCCGGGCTTCGCCAACGATGCCCCGGCCTGGGCCAAACGAAACGGCCACCAGCTGCTGGCGATCGAACCAGAGGGACCAGGCTACGTCGCCACGATGCGGAAGGGCGGAGCGGTCGTCGCGACCGCCCAGAACGTGGGTGTTCCGGCGGAGAAGAAGCCCGGAAAGACCTCATTCGTGGTGTTCTCCGGCGACCTCGACAAGGTCCTGGCCGCCTTCATCATCGCCAACGGTGCGATCGCCATGGGCGACGAGGTGTCGATGTTCTTCACGTTCTGGGGCCTGAACTCGTTGCGACGTCCGGACGCGCCCAAGCGCGACCGCAAACTGATGGACAAGATGTTCGCCACGATGATGCCTGCCGGCGCCGGCAGCATGCCCCTCTCGCAGATGAACATGCTCGGCGCCGGCGCCGCTCTGATCAAGAAGGTCATGAAGGACAACTCGGTCGCCTCCCTGCCGGACATGATCTCATCGGCCCAGGCCGGTGGGGCCCGCCTCATCGCCTGCACCATGACGATGGACCTACTGGGCATCGCCCCGTCGGACCTGATGGAGGGCGTGGAGCTCGGCGGCGTGGCGACATTCCTCGGTGAAGCCTCAGACTCGACCACGACGCTGTTCATCTAGCCCGGGTACGTGACGGTGAGGGGCCCGCCCGGTCTCCTCACCGTCAGCCCCGTGGAATGGGGGTTCAGGGAGCCTCGTCCACGATCCCGATGAAGCGGCTGCCGATGCCGTCGACCTCCGTGCGGCTGAGCCCGGCCGCCGCATCCGGGAGCTCATCGGAGCCATGAAAGTCGCAGGTGAGGTATGTGAACTCGGGCCACCACTTTTTCGGGCGTGCGGCCTCGGTGTACCCACAGACAGCGCACCGGAGTTCCACCCAGACCGGTTTCTTGCCGGTGCGGTTGGCCCGCGACTGCACCAGCCAGGCGGGAGGGTTGCGCTCGATCTCGGCAAGTTCAGCCTCGGACATCCGCGCCGGGAGTTCGTGGCGGTGTGCCATCTCGAGCGGGATGTCAAGGCGCAGGGCAGCCATTCGTCTCGTAATCATGTCGATTAAGAATAGGCGCTGGCCGGTGTCCGTGTCCCCCGGGCCGGGTATCCTCAGGCGCAAGGGGTCCGGCGCAAACCTGGGAGGGTGAGATGACCACCACACCGACTCGGCCGACGCACGAGAGCCAGCGAATGTCGACGGCCAGCCGAACAGCGCTCATCATCGGGTTGTCCCTGATCGCCGTTGCGACGGTGCTGGGCGTGATCCTGGTCGCTACCCTGCTCCGCGGCACCGTGGGCGGGTCGTTCGAGAGCGCCCGGAACGTGGAGGCGGGGGCCCGGGTGCTCGCCGACGTGCCGAACGCGTCGATCGACCTCCGACCCAGCACGGACGGCCAGGTGCACGTGGACGCCCGCGGAACCTACTTCGGTGCGACGCCCACGCTGTCCGTGACGACGTCCGATGATGTCACGACCATCACCGGGGGCTGCCCGAGGCAGTGGTTCGGTTACTGCTCCCTGCAGCTGAAGGTGACGATGCCGGCTTCACTGCCACTCACCGTGACCTCCCAGAACGGCGGGCTTTCGGCCTCCGGGCTGACCGGCTCGCAGAAACTCGTCACCACGAACGGCGGGATCCAGATGACCGGGACCCGCGGCGACGTCGAGTTGATCACGACCAATGGCGCGATCCGGGTGCTGGAGTCCGCCTCGCGCCGTGTGAACGCCACCACGACCAACGGGAAAGTCGAACTGGACTTCGCCGCACCGCCGTCCGCGGTCGTGGCCCGGAGCACGAACGGCACGGTCACGGTACGTGTTCCGGGTGACGACACGACCTACGCCGTCGACGCGCACACGACCAACGGCACGATCGAGAGCGGTTCGGTGCCCACCGATCCCTCGTCACGGCGCACCATCACGGCGTCCACCACCAACGGGAACGTGACGATCAGTCGGCGTTGACCGGCCGCGACTGACCGGTCGTGAAAGACTGGGACCATGTCTGACGCCCCCTCCCCCCTCGGCCTGCTCCTCGACGTGGACGGGCCCATCGCCAGCCCGGTCACCCGCACCGTCGCCACCCCGAGCATCATCACGGACCTGATCCTCCTGGCCCGCGCCAACGTGCCGATCGCGTTCATCACCGGCCGTTCGGTCGCCTTCATTCGGGATGAGGTGGTTTTGCCGCTCCGCGCCGCCGGCCTGCCCGAGACCATGCGCATGTACGGCGTCTGCGAGAAGGGCGCCGTCTGGTTCCCCATCACCGCCGCCGGCATCGGTGAGGTCGTCGTCGACGACAGCGTTGCGCTGCCCACCCCGGCGGTCGAGGGCATCCGCGCTCTCGTCGCCGACCGATTCAGCGACACCATGTTCTTCGACGAGACCAAGCAGGCCATGGTTTCGGTCGAACAGCGCACGGATGCCGACCACGCCGCCTACCAGGTCGCGGCCGCGGACTTCAACGAGGCCGCGTTCACCCTGCTCACCGGGCTGGGGCTGGGCATCCGTTTCGGCGGACGGGTCCACCCGGACGCGCACGGTGCCGTGCCATTCCGGATCGACCCGACGATCATCTCGACGGACATCGAGTCCGTCACCCTCGACAAGGACCACGGCGCCAGGCGGGCACTGGACTTCTTCTCGGTTTCCGGCCCGCTCCCCCGGGTCTGGCGCTCGGTCGGGGATTCCCGCAGCGACTACCTGATGGCCGATCACCTGCACGCCGCCGGCTACGACGTCTCCCATGTGGACGTGCGGCCCGCGGACGGCATCCTCGAGCGGCCCTACCCGGTGATCGTGGAGGGTGACCTCGTCCACGACGCGGCCGGAGCACAGTTCCTCGGCTCCTGGGTGGACCGGCTCGGGCTGCGCTGAGCGCTGCTCCGAACGGGCTAGTCCACGCTGAAGCGGATACCGTCCTGCAGGCGGCTCCGCAGCTCGAAGACCTTCTCGAAACTGCCGCGTTCCATGCCGGGCAGGCCTTCCCGCAGCAGGCCGATCAGGCGGGACCTCGGCACGGTGACCACGGTCGGGCGGCGCCCGCGCCCCGGCACGATGAGCGGGTCCGCCAGTGCGTCGTCGGGCAGCGCGACCACGAGGGCGGTGAACTTGACCCGCAGCTGCTTGGATAGAGCGCGTGCGGCCGCCTCGAAGTCCTGAATCGGAGTGTCGCCCGGTCCGAGGGCGTCGCCGACGAGCTCCCCGCGGCGCAGCTGCACCGGGCCGCCCCAGTCCTCGGACAGGACAGCGAACAGCCCCGCCGGACCGAGCACGACGTGGTCCACCTTGGCTCCGGACGATCCCGCGGCCACGTCATGCCAGGCAGTGAAGCCGATACCGAGGGCGGAAACGAGCTGCGCCGTGGACTCCTCGGCCAGCGCCTTGGCGAGGAAGTGGCGGATCTCCCGCGGCGCCGAGCGGATCAGGGCCGGGGCGTAGGGATCGTCGATGGAGGTGCCGCGTCCGGCCCACTCGCGGAGCAGATCCAGGTAACGCTGTCGAGCGAGGCCGCCGGGGTGGCCGTACATCCGGGCGCGCAGCCCGGTGCGGGTGGCCTGACCCCGCGGAGCAGCGGAAGACGCGTACACCGTGCTCTCCGGCTCGGCCCCGGAATCGGGGTAGCGCATCCGGTCGTAGGCCGCCCGGGCGTCCGGGGTCCCCACGCGTTCCCAGGCCACCTGGCCCCGGTGGAACGCAGCGGCGTCTCCCCCGACATCCGGATGCGTGCGGCGCAGGAGCCCGCGATAGGCGCGCCGCAACTCGTCGTCGCTCGCGGTGGGGCTGACGCCCAGCACCTCGTAGGGTGACGCCGCGGCCGGGCTCTCTGACATCCTCGCGGTCTCTTTCAGCGTTGGTGCGGTCGACAGGGTGTGGCCGTGTGGTGCAGTCGGCCGATCGTTCGTCCAGACTACCGATCCTGGCTGGCATATCGCCGGGCGCGCCGGGTGCGCCCGCCGAACGTGGTGACGATTCCGTGCGACGATCAGCGTATGACGACGCACGATCGCAGGATCCACCGCTCGAGCACCCGACTGGTGGCGATGTTCTGCGTCGGGGTGCTCGCCGCCACCGGGATGGGCTTCACCAGCGAAGGGGTGATGGCGCCCATCGTCGGCTGGGCAGCCGCCTGCGTGACCTACGTCACCTGGGTGTGGGCGACGATCGGCCCGATGGACAGCAACCTGACGGCCAGCCACGCGACCAGGGAGGACCCCTCGCGCGGCGTGGCGGACATCCTGATCCTGCTGAGCAGCCTCGGCAGTCTGGGCGCCCTGGTCTTCCTGATGGTCCAAACCCACGCCACCACGGGCACGCAACGGGGCGTCCTGGCGGCGGCGGCCGTGCTGAGCGTGGGCCTGTCCTGGGTGCTGGTGCACACCCTCTTCACCCTGCGTTACGCCTCGCTCTACTATGCGGGCCCCGACGGCGGGGTGGACTTCAACCAGCCGGCCCCGCCGAACTACGGTGACTTCGCCTACCTGGGCTTCACCCTCGGGATGACGTTCCAGGTGTCGGATACGAGCATTCAGGACCACCGCATCCGGATGACGGCGCTCCGTCACGGCCTTCTCTCGTATGTGTTCGGCTCATTCATCCTGGCCACCCTGATCAATCTGGTGGCCGGCCTGCTGCGCTGAGGACGGCCCGCTGGGCTGGGCAGCACGAGAACCGGAGGCCTCCCGGATTCAGCCGAAGAACTCCCGAACCGGCAGCCCGGCCACGCCGACGTCGGCGGCGAAAAGCGATCCGGCCAGCGGGTCCTGTCCGGGGTGAAGGTTTTCCCGGGACGTGGTAATAAAGAGCCGGTCCAGGTGCGGCCCGCCGAACGTGCAGGCGGTCACGTTCTGCGCGGCCACCTCGACGATCTCGTCCAGCCGGCCGGCCGGGCTGTAGCGGTGCACGGCGGATCCGCCGTAGAGAGCCACCCAGACGGCACCCTCGCTGTCCACTGTGAGGCCGTCCGGATAACCGGCGCCCGGCGGAATCTCGACGAAGGTGCGCAACCCCGTGAGCCCGGACTCGCGGCTGTAGTCGAGGACCGAGACCCGGCCGGTGGGGGTGTCATTGAAATAGGCCAGGGACCCGTCCGGGCTCCAGTCCAGCCCGTTGGGAATGCTCAGGTTCGACAGGACCGGGGTCACGGTGCCGTCGGGGTCGAGGCGGTGCAGGATCCCGGCTCCGGGCCGCTGGTCGTAGGCCATGGACCCGCAGTAGACGCGCCCGTCCGGGTCGCAGCGCCGCCACCATCCCACCGACATGGCGGCGATGAATCGTGTCTCCGACGAGGGAGAGCACGTCCCCGGCGAACATGAACACCCAGCGCAGGCCACCCCAGGACTCAGACCAGACCGGCCCTTCGGCGTGGAAGGCGACCGGGTCCGTTCTCTGCTCGGCGAGCACGTCCGCTGCCGGGAATCGCTAGTCGCGGAGGATCTGGACCGGGATCGCCACGGCGAGGGAGACGACCAGCACGCCGCCGATGAAGAGCGGGGCCTGGAGCGTGGGCGCCTCGAAGGCGAACCCGAAGAGCCAGAGGCCGAAGGTGAAGACGGCCATCGAGATGATGAAGTAGATGACGTTCATGGTGGGGGCCCTTTCGAACGGTGCCCACGCAGGTTCGCCGGGCCGATGGTTCGAGCGTACCGGTTCGCGGGGTGGAAACCGGGCCGCGGCCCCGGTTACGCGCCCGGGCGGTCGCCGGCCGGCTCGATCAGTTCCGGCCCGTTTCCCCTGATCGGGGCCACCTCGTGGAACCGGAGTGCGTCTGCGGCGTCGCGGGACGCCGCGACGGCCCCGTCCACGAACGATTGGTCTCCCGGAGTGTGCGGGTCCAGCCACTGGTCCCACCATTCCTCCGCGAGGATGACGGGCATGCGGTCGTGGAGATCGGCCAGCGGACCCCCGGCCGCCTGGGTCAGGATCGTGGCGGACAGCACCCAGCGGGACGGGTCGGTGTCGGAAACGGCCGGGTTGCGCCACCAGGAATAGAGTCCGGCCAGGGCCAGCGGGAGGCCGTCATCCGAGTGGATGAAGTAGGGCGTCTTGACGGCGCCGTCCGTGCGCCACTCGTAGTAGCCGGTGGCCGGCACGAGTGCACGGCGGGAGACGACCGAGTCGGCGAAGGACGCCTTCCCACCGACCGTTTCGGAACGGGCGTTGAACGTCGGGAAGCCGGAGGCCAGCTCGGTGGCGAATGACGGAACCAGCGACCAGCGCGCCGCCTCGAGGCGGCGCACGACGTCGCCGGACTTCGCCGACTCGAGCACGATCGGGATCTGCTCGGTGGGGGCGATGTTCCAGGACGGCTCCGGGAGGTTCTCGCCCTCGTGTTCGACGTCGAACATCGCGGCGAGATCGGACGCCGTATCCGTGATGATGAGGCGACCGCACATAGCGACAGGCTACTACCGACCGGCGACGGAACCGTCCTGCCCGTGGCCCGGCACTGTCCAGCACTGGCCAAATCCGCCCCGCCGGGTGAACATGGAGGAAGGCCATTCCCGACCCGGTGGAGGGGTTCCGATGAACACGACGGCGGCAATCGTCCTGGTGGTCCTCCTTCTGCTCGGTGTGCTCGTTCTACTGATGTCGATGCGGGTGATCAAACAGTACGAGCAGGGCGTGGTGCTGCCCTTCGGACGGTTGATCGGCACCCGGTTGCCCGGGCTGACCTTCATCATTCCGTTCGTCGACGTGCTCCACCGGGTGGCCCTTCGGATCGTGACGCTGCCGATCCAGTCCCAGGGCATCATCACCCAGGACAACGTCAGCGTCGGCGTGTCCGCGGTCGCGTACTACCGGATCGTCGACCCGGTGCGGTCCGTGGTCGCGATCGAGGACGTGAAGGCGGCGATCGACCAGATCGCCCAGACCACACTGCGCAAGGTGGTAGGTCAGCACACGCTCGATGAAACGCTCGCCGAGACGAACGTCCTCAACCTCAACATCCGGGAGATCCTGGACGCGCGCACCCTCGATTGGGGCGTCGAGGTCACACTGGTGGAACTCAAGGACATCCTCCTGCCCGACAGCATGAAGCGCGCCATGGCGAAGCAGGCGGAGGCCCAGCGGGAGAAGCGCGCCAAGATCATCAACGCGCAAGGCGAGTCGCTGGCCGCTGCCGCGCTGGGCGAAGCCAGCGACATCATGATGGCCCACCCGCTGGCACTGCAGTTGCGCAACCTGCAGAGCCTGGTCGAGATCGGCGTGGACAAGAACACCGTTGTCGTGTTCCCCGCTCCCCTGATGAGCACCGTCGGCGAGCTGGGCGACTTCCTCGCCCGGGAGACCAAGGCCGCGGACGCGATCGCCCGGGGCATCCGCTAGCGTCGATTCCGGCGCCGCGGGGCGCGGGAGCGAGGGTGGCGGAATGAACGGGCGGAACATGCAGGGTCGGAACGTGCAGGGTCGGGACGAAGCGGATCGGTACAGCGCGGATGTGCTCTCACCCGGGTGGCGGGAGGTCGGCCGTACGATTGTTCCGACTCAGGAAGCGACGCCCGATCTCGTGGTCGAGGAGGTGGCGACCGGCTTCTGCGGCGCCGTGATCCGGATCGAGAAGAAGATCGTCACCCTGGAGGACCGCCACGGAAAACTGCGCTTGTTCCCCCTCGGCGGCGGATTCCTGCTCGACGGCCAGCCGGTCGTCCTCGTCGCCCCCAAGCCGCGGACGCCGCAGGGGCGCGCACGCACGGCCTCCGGCTCGGTGGCGGTGACGGATGCGCCCGCACGGGTGGCCAGGGGCAGCCGCATCTTCGTCGAGGGCCGGCACGACGCCGAACTCGTCGAAAAGGTCTGGGGCGCCGACCTGCGCATCGAGGGGGTGGTGGTCGAGTACATCGAGGGCGTCGACAACCTCGAGGAACTCCTGGCGGAATTCCGTCCCGCTCCCGGGCGGCGGGTCGGGATGCTCGTCGACCATCTGGTCGCGGGGTCCAAGGAGAGCCGGATCGCCCAGGCCGTGGCCAGCGGGCCGCACGGCCGGAATGTGCTCGTGGTCGGGCATCCGTACGTCGACGTCTGGCAGGCCGTGAAGCCGGAGCGCCTCGGCTGGGAGGCGTGGCCGGTGATTCCGCGCACGATCGAGTGGAAGCACGGAATCTGCGAGGCCCTCGGCTGGCCGCACGAGGAGCAGGCGGACATCGCCCGGGCCTGGCAGCGGATTCTCGGACGGGTGAGGTCGTACGCGGACCTCGAACCGCAATTCCTGGGCCGAGTGGAACAGTTGATCGATTTCGTGACCGTTGAATAGTGCAGAGTGCCTCACTTTCTGGCGGATATGTGAAGAAACGTAACGCTTTGGAACCGAATCAGCTGACAATCCGGGCAGGAACGAGCGATGTGGGCTAGAGTTAACTCAGTAGTTGTAGTGCTTGCACGTCTTAAAACGCAGTGACCTCGGTCAGTGCGGCGTATTCCTTTCGGAAGCGGACGACGAATACCGCGACGAACGGCCTCGAAAGTCGGGGCCTTTCTAACACTCCTGGAGGAGTTTCAAAAATGGCAACAGGTACCGTGAAATGGTTCAACGCTGAAAAGGGCTTCGGCTTCATCGCTCCCGACGACGGAAGCGCCGACGTGTTCGCGCACTACTCCGCGATCGCCTCGAACGGCTACAAGTCCCTCGACGAGAACCAGAAGGTCGAGTTCGAGGTAACCCAGGGCCCCAAGGGTCCTCAGGCCGAGAACATCCGCGCCCTCTAAATAGCTGCAAAGCTAAATAGCGCAACTGCTCTTCAGGCTTCACGGCCTTAAGGCTTCACGGCCTTACTGAGCTTCGACAACGCCCCTGCTTCGGCAGGGGCGTTGTCTCGTTAAGCCGGACCCTCCTCAGCCGAGGGAGCCGGCGCCTACTTGACCAGGTCCTGCCAGCCGTCACCGTCGACGTACTCGAAGATCAGGTTGGTCTCGGTGTGCGCCACCGCCGGGTGCTCGGCGAGGTGCTCGAGCACGAAGTCCCGCAGGCCGGAGGCATCCGCCGCGGCCACGTGCAGGAGATAGTCGTCGGCCCCCGCAGTGTGGAACAGGCCGATCACTCCGGGCCAGTGCGGTGCCGCATCCCGGAACTCGTCGATCTGTCCGCGGGCATGCTTGACCAGCCGGATCGAGATCAGCGCCTGCAGAGATGCCCCGAGCGCGGCGAGATCGATGATCGCGCGGTAGCCGCGGATGTGGCCGAGCTGCTGGAGCCGGCGCAGGCGCAGCGACACCGTGGATTCCGCAACCCCGATTTCGGCGGCCAGTGCGGCCCCGGAGGCGCGGGCGTTGATGGACAGCGCACGCAGCAGGGCGCGGTCGACGCGGTCGATTTCGGTTTTCTTCGGTTCCATCGGCTCACTCTTTCGTCACTGAGCAGTTTATGCGACGATCGGCCGGGTTTCGGAAGGGTCTGCAGGCCCTATTGCGGACGAGGACAGAATCTGTTTTCGTCTGAGCATGATGCCAACGACGCCGCACCTGGAAACCATCGCCGTGCACGCCGGGATGGAGGGTGTGACCGAGTCGGGTTCCCATGTGCCGGTGATCGACCTGTCCACAACCAATCCCCTGGCCGGGGTGGAGCGCGGCGGCGACTCCTACGAGAATCTGGCCACCGGCGGCGTCATCGGTGCTGGGGACTCCGCGGTGTACCAGAGGCTCTGGCAGCCCGGCGTGGCCCGGTTCGAGACCGCTCTCTCCGCCCTGGAGGGTACGGAGGGCACCGTCGCCTTCGCCAGCGGGATGGCCGCGCTGGCGGCCGTGCTGATCGCATCCGTCGCCGCCGGCACGCCGCACATCGTGGCTCTGCGTCCGATCTATGGCGGGACGGACCATGTGCTGGCCACCGGTCTGCTCGGCACGACGGTCACCTGGGTCGACGCTGCCGGCGTGGCGGCGGCAATCAGGTCCGACACCGGGCTGGTCATCCTCGAGTCGCCCGCGAACCCCAGCCTGGCCCTGACCGATATCCGGGCCGTGGCGGATGCCGCCGGCCGGGTCCCCGTGCTCGTGGACAACACCTTCGCCACCCCGGTGCTGCAGCGACCGGTGGAGGCGGGCGCGACCCTGGTGCTGCACAGTGCCACCAAGTTCCTCGGCGGCCACGGGGACGTGATGGGCGGCACGGTTTCGGGCCCCGAGGACTGGCTGGTGCGTCTGCGGCAGGTGCGCGCGCTGACCGGCGGCATCCTGCATCCGTTCGCCGCCTACCTGCTGCACCGGGGCCTGCGCACGCTTCCCGTGCGCGTGCGGGCCCAGCAGGCCACCGCTGCAGCCGTCGCCGAGGGCCTCGTTGGCCATCCGGCCCTGGCCCGCGTGCTCTACCCCGGGCTGCCCGGGCAGGACCCGCAGAACCTGATCGGGCGCCAGTGCACGGGTGCCGGGTCGATCATCGCGCTCGACTTCGCCGGCGGGTTCGACGCGGCCGTCCGCTTCACCGAAGCCTGCCGGCTGATCACCCACGCGGTGTCCCTCGGCGGGGTGGATTCGCTGGTGCAGCATCCGGCGTCCCTGACCCACCGCCCGGTCGAGGCCGGGGCGCGACCGGGCGCGGGCATCGTGCGCATCTCGATCGGTCTGGAGCACCCCGACGACCTGCTCGCCGACATCCTGGCTGCACTGGACGTGCCTGCCGCCGTCGACCGGGGCTGCGCGGTCCCGCTGCCCCAGGAGGCCGTCGCCTGAGTTCCCGTTCCGGTCGAGAGTGCCCGCTGCGCGGGTCACTCTCGACCGGAACGGGAACAGTGGGCTCAGCTGCGACCGAGGCGGCGGCGGAGCAGGTCGATCCGGTTCTGCAACTGCGTCACGCTGGCCTGCGCCACGGCGGGACCACCGCACTCGCGCCGGAGTTCCGCGTGCACCATGCCGTGCGGCTCCTGGGCCAGCTTCGACCACATGCCCACCAGGCTCGCCAGCAGGGTGCGCTGTTCCTTCAGCGTGCGGTACAGGGGCGGGGGCTCCTCCGGTGCGATCTCGCCGGTGACCGGGTCCTTGCGACGGTCCGTGGAACGCTTGGCCTGCCGGTGCTGTCGCTGGCGCAGCAACTCGGAGACCTGCTCGGGTTCGAGCAGCCCCGGGATGCCGATGAAGTCGAATTCCTCGTCGGTGCCCGGCTCGGCCAGCTCTCCGAACTCGTCCCCGTTGAACATGACCATGTCGAAGGTGGCCTGGGAGTCGATGGCCTGCCAGGTGAATTCCTCGCCGAGGTCGTCGGAGGCCTTGTCCGCCTTGTTCGCGTCGGCGACCATGGCGTCTTCGGGGTTGTACATCCCGTCTTCGCCGTCATCCCGGTTGCTGCGGTCCAGGGCGTGGTCACGCTCCAGCTCGAGCGCATTCGCCAGGCTGAGCAGGCTCGGCACGTTGGGCAGGAAGATCGACGCCGTCTCGCCTCGACGGCGGGCGCGCACGAACCGGCCGATGGCCTGCGCGAAGAACAGCGGGGTGGATGCGCTGGTCGCGTACACGCCCACGGCCAGACGGGGCACGTCGACGCCCTCGGACACCATCCGCACCGCCACCATCCAGCGCGAAGTGCTGTGCGAGAACTCGTCGATCCGGTCGCTGGACTCCTTCTCGTCGGAGAGCACGACGGTCACCGACTCCCCCGAGATCTCCTGCAGGATGGCCGCGTACGCGCGTGCCATGGTCTGGTCGGTCGCGATCACCAGTCCCCCGGCGTCCGGGATGCCGTGGCGCACCTGGGTCAGCCGCGAGTCCGCGGCGCGCAGAACCGCCGGGATCCACTGGCCGGTGGGTTCCAGGGCGGTGCGCCAGGCCTGGGAGGTGATGTCTTTGGTGTTGCCCTCGCCGAGTTTCGCTTCCATCTCGTCGCCTGCGCGGGTGCGCCATTTCATGTGCCCGGCGTAGACCATGAACATGACCGGGCGCACGACGCCGTCTTCGAGGGCGCGGCCGTAGCCGTAGTTGTAGTCGCTCTGGGACAGACGGATGCCGTGCTCGTCGGGCAGGTAGCTCACGAACGGGATCGGCGAGGTGTCCGAGCGGAACGGAGTGCCGGTCAGCGAGAGCCGGCGGGTGGCCGGTTCGAACGCCTCCCGGATCGCGTCGCCCCAGCTCAGGGCGTCCCCGCCGTGGTGCACCTCGTCCAGGATCACGAGGGTGCGGCTGGACTGCGTGAGTTGCCGGTGCAGCGCGGCCCGACTGGCCACCTGGGCGTAGGTGACGGCGATGCCGTGGTAGTGGTTGCCGTAGCGGCCGTTGGCGTTCTTGAAGTTCGGGTCCAGCCGGATGCCCGCCCGCGCGGCGGCATCCGCCCACTGGCGCTTGAGATGCTCGGTGGGTGCGACCACCGTGATGCTGTCGATCAACCGGCGCGCCTTGAGCTCGGCGGCGAGCCGCAGGGCGAAGGTCGTCTTGCCGGCGCCGGGCGTGGCCGCGGCGAGGAAATCGCGCGGCTGATGCAGGAAATAGGCTTCCAGGGCCTCGGCCTGCCAGGCGCGCAGCTTGCCCGCCGTGCCCCACGCGGCGCGTTCCGGGAAGGACGGTGAGAGGTGTTCGGCTGCACTCGTCCCCTGGGCAGGTCCGAAAGCAGGTGGAGTATTCACTTCATAAGAACTTACCCGTTGCGCCGCGCGTTGCGCGCGCACGGGTCGTCGCTCAGCCGGCGGCCAGCTCCCCCGGGTGGGTGAAACGCCAGCCGGGTCCCGGGTCGCTGATCGTGGTGTCGAGCACCAGGGGGACGCTGACGGTGTCAGCGCCGACGGCGAAGTCGACCGTGCCGACGGGGTCGCCGGCGTCGCCGAGGGTGAGCTTCTCGGCCGTCGGCCGGACGGTGATGGGGGTGTCCGACCAGACGATTGCGGAGGCCTCGCGGTCCGTGACCGCCTGGCTCTCCTGTCCCCACTGAGTGCCGTAGTCGGCGTAGGCCGCGCCCTTGTCCGTCAGCTTGACCTGCCGGAAACCGGGTTCGACGCTGTCGATCAGGTCCGCAATCGACTGGTTCAGCTCGGTGTGGGTGTCCCCGCCGAGCATGACGCCGACCAGGGTGACGGTCATCCCCCCGACCTTGAACTCGGCCGAGAACAGCAGGCAGGCGCCCGCCTCATCCGTCGTCCCGGTCTTGAGACCCGTGACGCCGTGCTTGCCGAGGAGTTTGTTGGTGTTGGTGACGGTACCGATGACGGGCAGGTCGGCGGTTTTCATCGAGACGATCGAGGCGAGAGCGGGGTTCTCCAGCACCAGCTTGCCGATCTTGACCAGGTCGGCGAGGCTGCTCTTGCTGCCCGGCGACAACCCGCTCGTGTCGGCCACGACGGTGTCGTTCAGGCCGTGCGCGGCGAGCCAGGTTTCCGCGGCGGCCAGGTACGCGTCGACGGATCCGAAGGCCCAGACGGCCAGGGAGATGCTGTAGTTGTTCGCGGAGGGCAGGAGCATGGCCTCGAACGCCTGGCGCTGGCTGAGCACCATGCCGGCGGACACCGGGGCGACCGAACCGTTCTCGGCGACGACCTGATAATAGATGTCCACGTCGTCGTCGGTGAATTTGATGTCGGGTCCGGCCTGCTTGGTGGTGAGGGGCTTCTTCTCGAGCACGACGAGGGAGGTCACCATCTTGGTGATGCTCGCAATCGGCACCGAGCCCTGCTCGCCGGTGGAACCGAGGAGGTCGGGGTAACCGACGGCGCCGATCGCCCCGGCGCCCACGCCCGGCCAGTCCAGCTCGGCGGCGGGCTGGGTCAGTTCCGCGGGCTTGCTCACCTCGACGGCCGCGGCCGGCGCCGGGGCCAGCCCCGTGCCGGAGAGGTAGCCGACACCGGAGAGAAGGACCACAAGACCACCCGCAACGGCGAAACGACGACGGCGGTAGATTTGGCCTCGGGTCATCGTCATCCGTCGATTCTACCCACGACCCCTGTGCCGGACCTGCTATACCCTGACCCGCAGGGCGTAGAGGGCCACGGCACTCGCCGAGGCCACGTTGAGCGAATCGACGCCGTGCAGCATGGGGATTGTGACCACCGTGTCCGCGGCGGAGAGCGCCTGGGTGCTGAGACCGTCACCCTCGGCGCCGAGGATGAGCGCCAGGCGTTCCGGGGCGTCACCGGCGAACTGTTCCAGCGTCACGGCATCGTCGGAGAGCGCCAGGGCGGCCAGGTGGAAACCGGCCTCGTGCAGCAGCGGCGCCGCTGCGGCCCACTCCGGCAGCCGGGTCCACGGCACCTGCAGCACCGTGCCCATGCTCACCCGCACGCTCCGCCGGTACAGTGGATCGGCGCAGCGCGGGGTGATCAGCACGGCGTCGGCACCGAGTCCGGCGACCGAGCGGAAGATGGCGCCCACATTGGTGTGATCGACGATGTCTTCGAGAATCACGATTCTGCGGGCATCCCGGATCACCTCGCTCACGGGAGCGAGGGGCGGGCGGTGCATGGCCGCCAGCGCACCGCGGTGCAGGTTGTACCCCGTGAGCCGTTCCAGCACGGATGCGGCGCCGACGTAGACGGGCACGTCCGGCCAGTCCGCCAGCAGGGGCAGCACGTCGGGCAGCCACTGCTCCTGCAGCAGCACGGAGCGCGGCCGGTGCCCGGCGGCAAGCGCCCGGGTGATCACCTTGCTCGACTCGGCGATGTAGAGGCCACTCGCCGGTTCCGAGACGCGGCGCAGGGCCACATCCGTCAGCCTCGAGTAGTCGGCCAGACCGGGCAGGTCGAGGTCTTCAATGTGAACGATCTGCACAGCGGCGGCGCCTTTCCAGGGGGTGAACCTCTCCAGCCTGCCAGTTCCGTCACCAACTGGAAAACCGGCGAGTTTAGACTCGGGTGTACAAGAGATGGAGCAGCATGAGCACCGAGACGCTTCCGAACGCCGCCGCAGCCGCGACCGCGGCTCATGCCGCGCTCGAATCAGCGCTCGACGCCGTGGCCGCGCTGCTGCGGGGCAAGCGCACCGCGGTGCTGACGGGCGCCGGGGTCAGCACCGATTCCGGTATTCCCGACTACCGAGGCAAGGGCGCCCCCGTGCGCACACCGATGAATTTCCAGACTTTCGTCGGCGACGAACGTGCCCGCAAACGCTACTGGGCCGGCAGCCACCTCGGCTGGCGCCGATTCCGGGAGGCGGAACCCAACCTGGGGCATCGGTCCCTCGCCCGGCTGGAGCAGAGCGGCGCGATCTCGGGGGTCATCACCCAGAACGTCGACGGCCTGCACACCAGGGCCGGGTCCCGGCACGTCGTGGACCTGCACGGCTCCATGGACCTCGTCGTCTGCCTGGACTGCGGTCAGGCGTTCGGCCGGGACAGCATCGCCGCCCGACTCGAGGCGTCCAATCCGGCCCTACTGGTGCCGGAATCGGTGCGATCGGCCCCGGACGGCGACGCGGAGGTCACCGACGTCGACGGTTTCACCGTGCCCGGCTGCACGGTCTGCGGCGGGATGCTCAAGCCCAACGTGGTCTTCTTCGGGGAACTCGTTCCGACCGTGAAATTCACCGAGGCCACCGCCCTGGTCTCCGGGGCCGAGGCGCTGGTCATCGCCGGCTCATCCCTGTTCGTCAACTCCGGCATCCGGCTCCTCGAGCAGGCCCGCCGGCGCAAGCTGCCCATCGTCGTGATCAACCGGGGCGAGACCAAGGGCGACGGGCGCGCCCTGATCAAGCTGGAGGCCGGCACGTCGGAGTCGCTGGCGGGGCTGGCAGTGCGGCTCGGATGACCAGGCTCTCGATCGTGCGCCACGGCCAGACCGAGTGGAACCTTCACACCCGGATCCAGGGCAGCACGGACATCCCGCTGAATTCGACCGGCCGCGCCCAGGCCGCCGAGGCCGGGTTGCGCCTGCGTGCCCACCACTGGGACAGGATTGTCACCAGTCCGCTGGACCGGGCGCATGAGACCGCCCGGATCATCGCCGGGGAGCTGGGACTGCCCGGGCCGGAGGTCATCCCGGCCCTCACCGAACGCCACCACGGCCAAATCGAAGGCCTGACCTTCGCCGAACGCCAGCGTCGCTTTCCCGACGGGGTCGCCGTCCCCGGCCTGGAGACGCGCCAGGCGGTGCTGGACCGGGTGTTGCCGGCTTTCGCTCTGGTGTCCGCCGAGCATCCGGGCGAGTCGGTGCTCGTCATCTGCCACGGCGGAGTGATCGGCACCCTGATCCGGAGCATGACGTCCGGCGAACGACCACGTCAGAACGAGCTCATCGCCAACGGCTCCGTGCACGACTTCGTCTGGCGGGATGGCCGGCTGCATCTCGAGCATTTCGACGCGACCCTGCGCACCGTCGCCGAGAACACGCACTACACGGGCTGAGCCGACTCGGTGCCCGCCTCGGTGCCGATACCGGGCCGAGTGTCGGTTCCGGCCCCGCGGCCGCCGTCGGACGCAAGCCCGGTGAGCAGCGCCAGAAGCTTCCGGGCGGAGTCGTGCCAGGTGAAGCGGGCGGCCTGGCCGAGGGATTTCCCGGAGCGGTCGGCCCACTCGCCCGGCTCGTCGAGCCGCCTCACCGCGGCCGCGAGGGCCTGCGCACTGGTGGGGTCGAAGTACAGCGCGGCGTCGCCGCCGATTTCCCGGAAGATGGGAATGTCGCTCACGACGACCGGGAGGCCGAGCCCCATCGCCTCGACCAGGGGGATGCCGAAGCCTTCGTCCAGGGAGGCGCTGACGAGGGCGGTCGCCGAACGCAGGACATCGACGTACTCCTCGTCGGTCACGCCGTCGTGGAAGACCAGCCGGGCCTTCGGGGCGAGCGCGATCAGGCGTTCCCGCTCCGGCGCCGGGACCCGGCTCATCAGGTGCAGCTCGTGCTCCGGCAGCTCCGCCGCGGCCCGGACGAGGGTGTCGACGTTCTTGTAGGGCATGAACGAGCCCATGTACACGAGCCGGCCGGTGGCCGGCGTGCGGCGGCGTTCCGGCGCGGCCGTGAGTGCGCCGGCGGCGTTGGGGATCACGGTGATCGGCCGACGGGTCAGGCGGTGTTCCAAGATCAGGTCGCGGGTGGTCGCGGAGACCGTCACGACCCCGTCTGCGCGGTTCAGGAGCATCCGTTGCGGCCACCAGGACAGGTGGTACAGGCGCCAGAGCACGCGCACGAAGGCCGGGAGGTCTCGCGGCGGGGTGGGATTGCGGTAGTAGATCAGGTCGTGCACGGTCAGGATCAGGTGGTATCGCCGCCCCCAGGACCCCATCGTTTGCATGGGGCTGAACACGACGCCCGGCTGGAGCCGGTTGAGCTGCCGGGCGAGGAACGGTTCACGGATGCTGGTGGGCGCGCTCACGAGCTGCCAGGGCAGGTCGGGCAGCAGGTCGAGTTGCCGGTGGTCGTTGATGAGCATTGTCACCGGGTGCAGTTTGCCCAGTTCGGTGACCAGGCCGGCCGTGTAGCGGCTGATGCCGTCGTGTCGGTCGAACCGGGTGTAGCGGCAGTCGAAGAGGATTCTCATGCCGGGTTCCGCTCGCTCAGGAACCCGCGCAGCGCGTCGGCCGCCTGGGCCGGCACCTCGTAGTGGATGAGGTGTCCCACCCCGGGGATCACGTGCAGGGTCGCATCCGGGAACAGTCTCTGCAGGCGGTGCTGGGCCGCGACCGGCGTGATGTCGTCCTTCTCCGCGGCGATGAGCAGGGTCGGCTGGCGGATCCGGGCGGCGAACTCGCTGACATCGGCGCCGACGGAGGCGGTGAACGCCTCCAGCACGACGCGCCGGTCCGCGAAGGCGGAGAAGTACCGGTCGTGCTGGTCGTGGATCCAGCGACGGAGCCCGCGGTCCCCGGTCTTCGCCATCGTCACGCTCATCACCCGGACGATCAGCCGGTTGCGCAGCAGGGCGAAGCCGAGCCGCTCCGGCAACCGTGCCCCCGCCCAGTAGTAGAACACGGCCAGTCGGGTGAGGATGCCCCGCGGTCCGGCCAGCGCCGGGGCGGCGATGGGATTGACCAGCACCACCTCGTCCGCAGGCAGTCCGCCGGCGACGGACGCGGCCACGACGATGGACCCGAAGGAGTGCCCGAGCACAACGACCCGCCCGGTCGGGGCAAGTCCCGTGACGAAGTCCGCGAGCCAGCGGCCGTAGCCGGCGATGTCGTGGCCGCCCTGCGGCAGCACCTCCGACTCGCCGAAGCCCGGCAGGTCCGGTGAGATCATGCGGTAACCCGGCAGCTGCGCGACCACCGGTTCGAGCCCGTGGTGATCTCCCCGGAAGCCGTGCACCATCACGATCGTCGTCGCGCCGGCCGGGTCTCCGTATTCCCAGAACCGCGTACGGCTTCCGAGCACGGTCACGGTATGGGCATTCACGGGGATACGCGCGAGCATCGCGTCGTAGGGAGAGGGAACGTTCATCAGACCAAGTTTAGGGCGGCGGGTGTCACCCATCCGAACCTAAAACCGGCCGGTGATCCTAGAATCGGGGTGATCACTCTCGCTTTCAGTGCCCCGCGGACAGGAAGGAACAACGTGAGCTTCACCGCCCCCATCCAGCTGCCCGGTCTCACCCTCGACCCGCGCTGGTACAAGCGCGCGGTGTTCTATGAGGTGATGGTGCGGTCCTTCGTCGACAGCAACGGGGACGGCGCCGGTGACATGGCCGGGCTGATCTCACGGCTCGACTACATGCAGTGGCTCGGCATCGATGCCCTCTGGATCCCGCCGTTTTTCTCCTCCCCGCTCAAGGATGGCGGTTACGACGTGTCCGATTACCGATCGATCCTGCACGATTTCGGCACCCTCGACGAGTTCAAGGAGCTCGTGACCAAGGCCCACGAACGCAATATGCGCATCGTCATTGACCTCCCGCTGAACCACACCTCTGACCAGCATGCCTGGTTTCAGGAGTCCAGGGAACACCCGGAGGGCCCCTACGGCGACTACTACGTGTGGAGCGACACCGATGAGAAGTATCCGGACATCCGCATCATCTTCACCGACACGGAGGAGTCGAACTGGGCTTTCGACGCCGTGCGGCGGCAGTTCTACTTCCACCGGTTCTTCTCGCACCAGCCCGACCTGAATTTCGAGAACCCCGCCGTGCACGAGTCCGTCTTCGAGGTCGTGCGGTTCTGGCTCGACCTGGGCGTGGACGGCTTCCGCCTCGACGCCATCCCCTATCTGTACGAATCGGATGAGGGGAACGGCGAGGGTGAGCCGCCCACCCACGAATTCATCCGGAAGCTGCGCAGGATGGTCGACCGGGACTAGCCGGGCCGGATCATGATCGCCGAGGCCAACCCGTGGCCTCGGGAGGTGGCCGCGTTCCAGGGTTCCGAAGCCGAGCCCAAATGTCACATGGCCTTCGATTTCCCGGTGATGCCCCGCATCTTCTACTCGCTCCGGTCGCAACGGGCCGACGAACTCGTCCGGGTCCTGTCCGAGACGACGGACATTCCTGAGGCCGCCGGCTGGGCCGTGTTCCTGCGCAACCACGACGAACTGACCCTGGAGATGGTGAGCGAGGAGTACCGGCAGGCGATGTACGGCTGGTACGCGTACGACCCACGGATGCGCGCGAACCTCGGTATCCGCCGCCGCCTCGCTCCCCTGCTGGACAATTCCCGGTCCGAGATGGAACTGGCCCACGCTCTCCTGTTCGCCCTGCCCGGCAGCCCGTTCCTGTATTACGGCGACGAAATCGGCATGGGTGACAATATCTGGCTCCCCGACCGGGACAGCTCGCGCACGCCGATGCAGTGGACCCCGGACCGGAACGCCGGCTTCTCGGACGCGAACCCCGGCAAGCTCTGGCTCCCGGTCGTCATGTCGCTCGTCTACCACTACACCCAGACCAACGTCGAGACGCACCTGGCCAAGTCGAGTTCGCTGCTGCACTGGGTGCGCAACGTCATCCATGTGCGCAAGAACCACCCGACCTTCGGTCTCGGATCGATCCGTGTCGTGCAAACGGACCACGAATCGGTGCTCGCCTTCACTCGCGAGTACGCCGGATCGGGGACGAGCTTCGGGGACCAGCCGGAAACGGTGCTGTGCGTGTTCAACTTTTCGCACAACCCCATCGCCGTCCGGATCCAGGATCCCCAGCTGGCCGGGAGCGGCCTCCGCGACGTCTTCGGCGGATCGGTCTTCCCCAGCTTCGACGACGAGGGATCGCTCACTCTCACCCTCGGGGCCCAGAGTTTCTTCTGGCTGCACTGCGGCTGAACGGCGGTCTCCACGGGGCGGCATCATCCGATGACGGCGGTCGGCCCTAGGCTTTCCCCATGAGCAACTGGAGTGATACCCTCGCCGTTTTCGACCTCGAGACGACCGGCATCGATGTGGAGACGTGCCGCATCGTGTCTGCCACCGTGGCCATCATCGATGCGACCGGGCAGGTGCTCGAGCGCGTCGACTGGCTCCTCAACCCCGGGATCGACATCCCGGTGCAGGCCACCAATGTGCACGGCATCACCACCAAGCACGCCGTGCTGAACGGGCGTGACGCTGCCGACGGCGTCGCCGAGATCGTGGCGACCATCCGGGAGCATCTGGCCCGCGGTCTCCCCCTGGTCGCTTACAACGCGCCGTACGACCTGACCCTGCTCAACCGCGAGTGCCTCCGCTATGGGGTGTCGCCGCTCGTCTCACCCTCTCCCGTCGTGGACCCGCTGGTCATCGACAAGGCCGTCGACCGGTACCGCAAGGGAAAGCGAACCCTCGAGGTCACGAGCGCGTTCTACGGGGTCTCCCTGGACGACGCGCATGACTCCGGGGCGGATGCGGTCGCCGCCGGCAGGGTGGCCCAGGCCATCGCCCGGGCGCACGTGAAGACGCTGCCGGTCGAGGTGGGCGACCTGCACCTGCTGCAGGCCCAGTGGTCCCTGCAGCAGGCCGAAAACTTCCAGGCCTACATGCGCCGTGAGCGTGACCCTGCGTTCGTCGCAGCCGGCGCCTGGCCCGAGCGCTAGAAACGACCGAGCGAATACACGCAAAAGGGCGGCCAGCCGAAGCTGGTCGCCCTTTTGCGTGTTACGCCGCGATGGGGTGGGTGTTACTTGCCGAAACCCTTGTACCGCGAGTTGAACTTCTCGACGCGTCCGGCCGAGTCCATGATGCGCTGCTTGCCGGTGTAGAAAGGGTGCGACTCCGACGAGATCTCAACGTCGATGACCGGGTAGGTGGTTCCATCAGTCCACTCGATGGTCTTGGAGCTGGAGACCGTCGAACGGGTAAGGAACGTCGCACCCGACGCCAGGTCGCGGAAAACCACGGGAGCGTACGTGGGGTGAATGTCAGACTTCATGAAGACTTCCTTATTGCTGTTCGATTGGTGAGTTGCGCTTCGATTAGCGAGTTCAGACTCGCCAGTTACGGCAGAAAAAATGTGCGGTCCGAGGACCGACTGTCAAGTTTAGCAGAATCCTGCCGCAATGAGGGCCATCCGTGGCGGTCAGGCCGCTCGGGCGCCGAAACGCCCGTCGGTCTCGCGCAGCTCGATCGGCAGCCCGAATGATTCGGTGAGGGATTCCGCGGTCAGGGCCTCCGCCAGCGGACCGGCACTGACGACACGGCCCCCGTTGAGCAGCAGCGCATGCGTGAAACCGAGGGGGATCTCCTCGACGTGGTGGGTGACCATGATGATGGCCGGGGACTGCGGCTCGCTCGCATACCCGCCGAGCAGTTGGAGAAGTTCCTCGCGCGCGCCCAGGTCCAGGCTGGCCGCCGGCTCGTCCAGGAGCAGAACCTCAGGGTCGGTCATGACGGACCGGGCGATCTGCACGCGCTTCTGCTCGCCGTCGCTGAGGGTGCCGAACTTGCGGTCGGCCAGCGTGTCGAGCTTCCACTCGCTGAGAACGCGCTGGGCCCGTCGTTCGTCGATCGCCTCGTATTCCTCGGTCCAGCGACCCGTGACCGAGTAGGCGGCCGTCATGACGACGTCGAGGACCTTTTCGTTCGCGGGTACCTTACGGGCCATGGCAGTGGAGGCGAATCCGATCCGCGGGCGGAGCTCGAACAGGTCGGTGCGACCGATCGGCTCTTCGAGCACTTCCGCGCTTCCGCTGGAGGGGTGCACGAGTGCGGCCGCGATCTGCAGGAGGGTCGTTTTCCCGGCGCCGTTCGGGCCGAGAATCACCCAGCGCTGGTCGTCATCAACACTCCAATTCACTGAGTCGAGGATGGTTGTGCCATCCCGGACGACGGAGACGTCGGTGAAGTGAAGAACGTTGACCATAGAGCCATGCTATCTGCCGTGGTGCGGCGCGGGGCACGCAGGCCCGGCGCCGCACCACGCGGATAGCCGTTCTGGGCTCAGTACTTCTGGGCTCAGTACTTCACTTCCAGGCTCAGAGCAGTGACGCGTAGATCTCCCGGGTGCGGGTGGCGATGTGGCTCCAGCTGAACTTCTGTTCCGCACGGACGCGCCCGGCCCGGCCCATTTCGGCGGCCAGCGCCGGGTCGGAGAGCACCTCGATCAGCGTGCGGGACAGGTCGGCCACGAAGAGATCCGGGTCGATGGGCGTCCCGGTTCCGTCGGTGGCCTGGTCGATCGGCACCAGCCGGCCGGTGACACCGTCGGCAACGACCTCGGGGATGCCGCCGGTCGCCGTTCCCACTACCGGCAGCCCGCAGGCCATGGCCTCCAGGTTGACGATGCCGAGCGGTTCGTAGACCGACGGGCAGACGAAGACGGTGCCGGCGGTGAGCACGGCCGCGAGCTCGTGCTGCGGCAGGAGACGGTCGATCCAGACCACGCCGGAACGTTCCCGCTGCAACGCTTCGACGCCCGCGGTGACCTCGGCCATGATGCCCGGGGTGTCCGGCGCACCGGCGCAGAGCACGAGCTGAACGTCCGGCGGGAGGGTCGCAGCGGCGCGGAGCAGGTAGGGCAGGCCTTTCTGCCTCGTGATGCGGCCCACGAAGACCACGGCGGGACGGTCCGGGTCGATGCCCAGCCCCCGCACGACGTCCTCGTCTTCGGTCGGCTTCCACCGTTCGAGGTCGATGCCGTTGTAAACGACCTGCACGCGGGACTCGTCCAGCGCCGGGTAACTGCGGAGGATGTCGCGGCGCATGCCCCCGCTCACGGCGATGACGGCATCCGCGGCCTCGAAGGCCGTGCGCTCGATCCAGCTGGAGACCCGGTAGCCGCCGCCGAGCTGCTCGGCCTTCCACGGCCGGAGGGGCTCGAGGCTGTGCGCCGTCACCACGTGCGGGACTCCGTGCAGCAGCTTGGCGAGGTGGCCGGCGCCGTTGGCGTACCAGGTGTGCGAGTGCACGATGTCGGCACCCTGCACGTCCTGGGCCATCTGGAGGTCCACGCCGAGCGTGGCCAGGGTCGCGTTCGCATCCGCGAGCTCGGTCGGCACATCGTAAGCGAACGTATCGGGGGCGTCCCGCGCTGCGCCGAAGCACCGCACCACCACATCGATGTCGGTGCGGAGGGCTCGAACAAGCTCCGCGACGTGCACGCCAGCCCCGCCGTAAATCTCCGGGGGGTATTCCTTCGTAAGTAGATCGACTCGCATGAGGCAAAGCTAGCGCAGGCTGGCCCGTGACACACCGACACGTGCTGGATCGAGGCATGGAATGGCCCTACTCTGAAGTCATGCAGTCAAAGAAGATCTTCGGAATCGTGCTCGCCGGCGGAGAAGGTAAGCGGCTTATGCCGTTGACCGAGGACCGTGCGAAACCGGCGGTGCCCTTCGGGGGTCATTACCGGCTGATTGACTTCGCCTTGTCAAATCTGATCAACTCCGGGCTCACGCAACTCGTCGTGCTCACCCAGTACAAGTCACACAGCCTCGACCGGCATGTGTCCCAGACCTGGCACGTCTCCGGCGGCCTGTTCAACTCTTATATCGCCTCCGTGCCCGCGCAGCAGCGCCTCGGCAAACGCTGGTTCAGCGGTTCGGCCGACGCGATCCTGCAGAGCCTCAACCTGATCCACGACGAGAAGCCCGACATCGTCGTCGTCGTCGGCGCCGACCACGTCTACCGCATGGACTTCAGCCAGATGATCCAGGCGCACATCGCCTCGGGAGCGGCGGCGACCGTCGCGGCCATCCGTCAGCCGATCGCCCTCGCCGACCAGTTCGGCGTGATCGAGGTCGACGCGGCCACCCCGGATCGCATCCGCGACTTCCGGGAGAAGCCGAAGGACGCCATCGGCCTCGCCGATGCGCCGCATGAGGTCTTCGCGTCCATGGGCAACTACGTTTTCAACACGGATGCCCTGATCGAGGCCGTTCTCCGCGACGGGGAACGTACCGACTCGAGCCACGACATGGGCGGCGACATCATCCCTGACTTCGTGTCCCGCGGCGAGGCGGGGGTCTATGACCTCAAGCTCAACGACGTGCCCGGGTCCACCGACCGCGACCGCGACTACTGGCGCGATGTGGGTACCATCGACTCGTTCTTCGAGGCGCACCAGGACCTGATCAGCGCCCTGCCCGTGTTCAACCTCTACAACCAGAAGTGGCCGATCTTCAGCCAGCAGCTGAACTCGCCGCCGGCGAAGTTCGTGCGCGACGGGCGGGGCTTCCTCGGCACCATGATCGACTCGATCGTGTCCCTGGGCTGTGTCATCTCGGGTGCGCACATCGAACGCAGCGTCCTCGGCCCGTGGGCCGCAATCGATTCCGGTGCCCAGGTCGTCGACTCGATTGTCTTCGACCGGGTGCAGATCAAGGCGGGCGCGACCGTGCGCCGGGCCATCCTGGACAAGAACGTGGTCGTCGCCGCCGGCGCCGAGGTCGGGGTCGACCATGACCGTGACCGGGCCCGCGGGTTCAGCGTCACCGATTCCGGCATCACCGTGGTGGGCAAGGGAGTGCACGTCAACCCGTGACCGGTCCCGCGCGTTTCCTCGTGGTCCTGGACGCCGACTCCACGCTGATCGAGAACGAGGTGATCGAGCTGCTCGCGGACGCGGCGGGCTCGCTGGCCCTGGTCGCCGAGGTGACCGAACGGGCGATGCTCGGCGAGATCGATTTCGCCGAGAGCCTGCGGGAGCGGGTGCGGACCCTCGCGGGTCTTCCCACCGGCGTGTTCGAGGAGGTGGGGCGGTTGGTCCGCCCCACCCTCGGGGTGCCCAATCTGATCGCCGGCCTGCATTCGAACGGGAGTCTGATCGGAGTCGTCTCGGGCGGGTTCCATGAGATCCTCGACCCCCTCGCCGAGACTCTCGGACTGGACCACTGGCGAGCCAACCGTCTCGAGGTGGCCGACGGGCGCCTGACCGGCGGCCTGCTCGGCCCGATCATCGACGCGGCGGCCAAAGCGGCCACATTGCGCGAGTGGGCCGCACTGGAGTGCGTCGCGCTCCCCCAGACCGTCGCCGTCGGGGACGGGGCCAACGACCTGCAGATGCTGCACGCCGCCGGGCTCGGGATCGCATTCAACGCGAAGCCGGTGGTCAGGGAACAGGCCGACCTGGCCATCGACATCCGGGACCTCAGCCAGGTGCTCCCGATGCTGGGGCTGCGCGGTTAGTGCCCCATGCCCAGGCCGCCGTCGACGGGGATGACCGCGCCGGAGATATAGGCGGCATCGTCGCCGGCGAGCCAGGTGACGACACGCGCGACCTCACCCGGTGTGGCGAAACGGCCGGCCGGGATGCTTCGCTTGTAATCGGCCTGCTGTGACTCGGACAGCTGGGCCGTCATGTCGGTCTCGATGAAGCCGGGGGCCACGACGTTGGCCGTGATCCCTCGGGCACCGAGTTCCCGGGTGACCGAGCGGGCCAGACCGATCAGGCCGCTCTTGGACGCGGAGTAGTTGACCTGTCCGGCCGACCCGTGCAGGCCGACCACGCTGGAGATCAGCACGATGCGGCCGAATCGGGCCTTGAGCATGCCCTTCGACGCCCGCTTGACCACGCGGAACGCCCCGCTGAGGTTGGTGTCGATGACCGACGTGAAATCCTCCTCCGTCATGCGCATCAGCAGGGTGTCGCGGGTGATGCCGGCGTTGGCGACGACAACTTCCACCGGGCCCAGGGCGGCTTCGATCTCGGTGAAGGCGGCGTCGATCGAGGCGGCATTGGTCACGTCGGCGCGCACGGTCAGGCTGCCGGCGGGGCCCTCGCCGCTTCTCGCCGTCACGGCCACCCGGTGGCCCTGGCGGACGAACTCCTCGGCGATGGAGAAACCGATTCCGCGGTTTCCGCCGGTGACAAGAACGGTGCGGCCAGTCGTCATTTGCGGGTCCTATCTCTTCCCAGCGAACGAACACCGTGCGCACGTATATTCCAGTTTAGGCGGTGCAGGTCATCGTTCGACGAGACGTAGGCTTAACACGGAAAACTTCACCGACTGACCGAATCGATGGCACTCATGAAACAGCAGTCGATCACCACTCTCCCGCCTTCACCCGATGAGGAGCGGCGATCCCGGATGATCAAGTATTCGATCGCCATGGGCATCCGCATGGTCTGCATCGTGCTGATGCTCTTCGTGCAGGGCTGGTGGCTGCTCCTGTGCGCCATCGGTGCGATCGCACTGCCCTACTTCGCCGTCGTCGTGGCGAACGTGCAGGGCGGGGGCGCCCGTGCCACCGTGGTAAGGCCGGGCGCGATCCAGGTACACCGGCTGCCGGACAAGGATGAGAGCGGAACGTGATCGGGCTCGGAACTGAGCCAGAGAAGACGACGTGCTCCCGGGCTGGATGCCGCGAGGCTGCGGGCTGGCGGGTGGACTGGCGCAATCCCCGCATCCACTCCGCCGACCGGGTCAAGACCTGGCTCGCCTGTGACGAGCACGTCGACTATCTCCGGGATTTCCTGGCCAGCCGGGACTTCCCGGTATCCGTGGTCCCGCTCGCCCCCTCGCCGGAAGCGGAACCGGCGTGACCGGTTGGAGGTTCGCGTTCACCCGGCGCTGGGCCGGCTACCTCGCGGTGACCATCCTCTTCGCCGCGGTGTGCGCCGGGCTCGGGCTGTGGCAGATTGCCCGCCGGGATCAGGCCCTCGCGGAAATCAGAAGGGTGGAGGCCAACTACGGTGCGACACCCGTGCCGCTCAAGGAGGCTCTGCCAACGCGCGGGTCCTTCTCCGAGTCGCAGAAGTGGCTGCCGGTGGAGATGACCGGCACCTACCTGAGCGAGGATGAGCTGATCGTGCGCAACCGCCCGCTCAACATCAACCCCGGTTTCGAGGTACTCACTCCCCTGCTCCTCGCCGACGGCTCCGTCTTCATCGTCGACCGAGGCTGGCTGCCGACCGGGGAAACCTCGGAGGCCCCCGCTTCGGTGCCCAACGCCCCGGCCGGCCAGGTCACCGTCGTCGCGCGCCTGAAGGCCGGGGAACCGTCCCTGGCCGGTCGTTCGGCCCGGGGAAACCAGATCGCCACGATCAACCTGACCGAGGTGGCCGCGCGACTGGACGCCCCGACCTACACCGGGGCCTACGGGCTGATGGCGTCGGAGGATCCGGCCCCGGCGGACCGGCCGGTCGCCGTCACCCGCCCGGTGAAGGACGAGGGGCCGCACCTGTCCTATGCGTTCCAGTGGTTCGTCTTCGCCCTGATGGGCTTCGTGGGGCTGGGCTGGGCCATCCGTCAGGAGTTCCGCAGCGTGAACATCGACGACCCGACCGAGCGAGTGCGGGCTGCAGCTCGGGCGCGCCGCGCGGCTGCTCGTCCGCGCAGCGATTCGGAGATCGAGGACGACCTCATCGACAGCCCGCGTTAAGCGGGTTCACCGCGGTGATCAGGCCAGCGTGAACCGGCCAGGCCGGCGTGAACTGATCAGGCCAGCGTGATGAGGTCGAGGTAGTCCTTGTTCCAGTGGTCCTCGGTGCCGTCCGGCATGATCAGGACCCGTTCGGGGTTGAGCGCTTCGACCGCACCCTCATCGTGGCTGACCAGGACGACAGCGCCGGCATAGTGCGCCAGGGCGTCGAGGATCTCCTCACGGCTGGCCGGGTCGAGGTTGTTGGTCGGTTCGTCAAGCAGCAGAACGTTCGCTCCCGACACCACGATCATCGCCAGGGCCAGTCGAGTCTTCTCGCCGCCGGACAGGACGCCGGCCGGTTTGTGCGAGTCGTCCCCGGTGAAGAGGAACGAGCCCAGGACACGGCGTGCTTCCATCTCGGTGATGTTCGGCGACGAGGACACCATGTTCTCCAGCACGCTGCGCTTGACGTCGATCGTCTCGTGCTCCTGGGCGTAGTAGCCGATCCGTAATCCGTGCCCGGGTACGATCTCGCCGGTGTCTGGCTGGTCCACCCCGGCGAGCATGCGCAGAAGGGTCGTCTTGCCTGCACCGTTGAGACCGAGGATGACGACCTTCGAGCCGCGGTCGACGGCGAGGTCGACGGCGGCGAAGATTTCGAGGGAACCGTAGCTCTTCGAGAGATCGGTGGCCATCAGCGGGGTGCGCCCGCAGGGAGACGGCTCGGGGAAACGCAGCTTGGCCACCCGATCGACGGCTCGCACGGCATCCAGCCCGGAGAGGAGTTTCTCGGCCCGCGCGACCATCTGGTGGGCCGCCGCGGCCTTGCTCGCCTTGGCGCCGAACTTCGCGGCCTGCAGCTGCAGGGTCGAGGCCTTCTTCTCCGCGTTGGCTCGCTCCTTTTTACGCCGGTCCGCGTCGGCAACACGCTGGCGCTGGTAGTTCTTCCAGTTCATGTTGTAGATGTCGATGACCATGCGGTTGGCATCGAGGTAGAAGACCCGGTTCACGGTGTCGCCGACGAGCTCGATGTCGTGACTGATGATGATGCAGCCGCCGCGGTAGTTCTTCACGAATTCCCTCAGCCAGACGACGGAATCGGCGTCGAGGTGGTTGGTGGGCTCGTCGAGGATCATCGTCTCTGCGGCCGAGAACAGGATGCGGGCGAGTTCGATGCGGCGGCGCTGGCCACCGGACAGGGTTCGGAGCTGCTGGTCGAGGATGCGGTCCGGCAGGTTGAGATTGCTGGCGATCGATGCCGCCTCGGCCTCGGCCGCATAGCCGCCGAGGGCGTTGAACTCGTCGGTGAGGTTGCCGTACGTGCGCATCGCCTTGGCGCTGACCTTGGGGTCGTCGCTGCCCATGTCGATCCCGGCCTGGGCGAGCCCGAGCGAAATCGTGCCGAGGCCGCGGGCGTCGAGGATGCGCGTGCGCGCCAGCATGTCCGGGTCACCCGAGCGCGGGTCCTGGGGCAGGTAACCGATCTCGCCGGTGCGGTCGATGGAGCCGTTGGTCGGCACCGTCTCACCGGCCAGCGTCTTGGTCAGCGTCGTCTTGCCGGCACCGTTACGGCCGACCAGGCCGATCTTGTCACCGGCCGAGACCCGGAAACTGACGTCTTCCATGAGCACGCGCGCCCCAACTCGGATTTCGAGATTTTGCACACTGAGCACAGCAATAGTCCGTTCGGGGAGGTCGTGAAATGAGGAGGCCCAGACGGGCCAGCTTTCAAGTATATTTGTTCGTTTGCCCTCCGGAGTCCGCCGAGCTACGAAAGCGCCCCTTGAAGTGACTTGACGAGCCAGTCACGGTACGCCGGTCCGGACCAGCCGAGGTCGGTGACCAGCGACCGGAATGCCTGCGGGTGGCCGAGCGCCCAGATGGCTGCCGCCGCCTCGTGATCGCTCAGCCCGCTGCGCAGACCCCGCCGAGCTCGTAGCGCGGATGCCGCCGACCCGTAGGCGTGGAGCCGCTGGGTGGAACGCCGGATCTCCAGCTTCTCAAGGTCCGCATCGACACCGGCCGCTTGAATGATCACCCGGTGCACCGCGGCGGAGCGTTCGTTCGCCGTGACGATGCCGTCGACGAGGGTCCGGATGACGTCCCCTGCGGTGCGCGCCTCCGCGTAGCGCCTCGCGACGGACTCGGGAGCCGGACCCGGGGCGTCAGGACCCGCTGCCGAGAGGTCGAGCACGGCGGAAAGCAGTTCGGCCTTGCCGCCCACGCTGTTGTAGATGGTCTGCACCGCCACGCCGGCCTCCGCCGCGATCGCCGCGATGGAGGTGGGGATATAGCCGCGTTCCAGCATCAGGCGCTGGGCGGCCGCCAGGATCACCGTTCGGGTCGCCACTGATTGAGCCGATCGGCGTGATTCTGCGGGTCTCGGGGCCTCAGACATGTACTTAGATTACCATTCCAATCACTGTAATAGCGTTCCATGTCTGCGATCGGAGCCGTTGATGACGCAGTGTGACCGGTCGGAGGACGCGGACGCGCACCGGCTTCTAGGGTTGCGTCATGACAATTCTGGATACCACTCTTGCCCCGTCCGACCTCCCCGCGGAGCGGGCCGAGCGACTCAGCATCGCCGCCTCCACGTGGCACGACCGCATTGCCGCGGACGCCTCGAATGCCCAGCTGACCTATCGCGTGCGGGGAACCGCCGAGGGTTCGGTCGCCAGCCGGATCACGGCCGGCAAGCATGTTTTCGTGGTCGACGAGCCGGGCGCCCTCGCCGGAGACGACGTCGCGGCGAGCCCGGTCGAGGTGGCGCTCGGAGCGCTCATCTCCTGCCAGGTCGTCGTCTACCGCCTCTACGCCCAGGCCCTGGGTATCCAGGTGGACGAGATCGATGTCATCGCGGACGCGGACCTCGACGTGCGCAATCTCTTCGGCATCGATCAGAGCGTCCGCGCCGGGTTCACCGATGTGCGCCTGACGATCAGCATCACCGGACCGGAATCAGACGAGCGCTACCAGGAACTCCGCTCCACCGTCGATGAGCACTGCCCCGTGCTCGACCTCTTCTCGAACGCCACTCCGGTGTCGGTCACGGTCACCAAGGCTTGACAGCTCGGACTGCGCCAGCGGTGGGCCTGGATTATGATGGCACGGTGAATGAGTCCCTGCCTCCGTGCCCTGAATGCTCCAGCGACCTGACCTACGAGATGGGCGCGCTCCTGGTCTGCCCGCTCTGCGGGCACGAGTGGGCCGCCGAAGCGGCCCCGGAGGCGGAGGCCGCCCCGGACACCACCATCAAGGATGCCTTCGGCTCGGTGCTCGCCGACGGCGACAACGTGACCGTCGTGAAGGACCTGAAGATCAAGGGCAGTTCCACGGTGATCAAGGTGGGCACGAAGGTTCGCGACATCCGCCTGGTGGACGGCGTGGGCGACCACGACATTTCCTGCCGGATCGAGGGTGTCTCCATGCAGCTGAAGTCCAGTGTGGTGAAAAGGGCCTGAGAGCGTGACGCACAACGAATAAGGGGCACCCGCGAATAAGGGGCACCCGCCGAATGGCGGGTGCCCCTTATTCGTGATCAGGTCGTCAGATGGAGAAGCCCAGGGCGCGCATCATGTCTCGTCCGTCATCGGTGATCTTCTCCGGTCCCCACGGCGGCATCCAGACCCAGTTGATGCGGAACTGGTCGACGACCCCGTCCAGGGCCTCGGCGGTCTGTTCTTCGAGCACGTCCGTGAGCGGGCAGCCCGCCGACGTCAGCGTCATGTGGATGATCAGGGCGTCGTTCTCGTCATCCCAGCCCAGGTCGTAGATGAGGCCCAGGTCCACGACGTTGATGCCGAGTTCCGGGTCCATCACGTCTTTGAGCGCCTCTTCGATTTCATCGAATCGCGCCGGAGTCAGCGTTGAGACCATGCGACTAGCCTACGTTTGCTTCGGTCAAAAAGCGATCGTAGCCTTCGTCTTCGAGGCGGTCGGCGAGTTCGGGGCCGCCCTGCTCGGCGATCCGGCCGTCGACGAACACGTGCACGAAGTCCGGCTTGATGTAGCGC
>NZ_SOGW01000083.1:0-38832 GCF_004403075.1 Cryobacterium sp. TMT2-10
AGACACCCGCTCTCATGGATCAAGGTCTCCGCCGACCGCTGTGGAATCCGGATCGTGCAGGCCAACTCGCTCGTGAACTCGCGCTCGGCGACGGTGTCGGCGTCCCACCGCGACCCGGGCACCCGCGGCGCGGTATCCGCGGTCCCCGTCGCGAATCGGTGGGCCTCGTCGATGAGGTCTGCCAGTGCGGCGGCGTCCTGGGCCAGCTTGCCGTGCGCCTCGCGGATGGCGTCGAAGTACTCACCGCGTGTCTCCTGCTGTTCGATGAACGAGGGCTTCATGAGGATCACGTTACGGGTACCCACTGACATTGCCCGCGGCATCCGCCCGCCGTGCCGTGCCCTGTGGATAACCTGATCAACAGTGGAATGTGGAGGGATTGATTCATCCGCACACGGACTTCGGTTCACGGTTCTGGGAACGCGAACCTGACCCATCGCGGGGTTGTGGAGTATGAATGAGCCAGGGTGACTGGAAGTGGAACCGAGGACGACCCGTGGCAGTTGGGGACCGCCCCCGGTACGTCGCGGTACACGATGTACCGGGACGAGCAGGGTGACCCACCGGCCGTCGTGTGCCAGGTGGGGGCGACGACGCTGAAGTACCGCGTGAGCGCGATCGTCGATCTGACCGCCTGGTTGCGTGAACGCGGAGACTGGGTCGCGCTCGGGGCCGCTGACGAAACGAAGCCGGCCGCCGAGGGCACGGTCGAGGCATGGGGGCGAGCCGAGAGCAACCCGGTCGGGGGCTGGTACGGCCTGCGCAAAGGGTATCGGGGCAGATTCGGCATGTACCTCCCGCCCCTGCTCGAGGCTCTGGGCCTCGTGGAACTCACCCACGAGGCACGCAACAACAGGGTGCGCGCCATCCCACAGAGTTGACGCGACCGCGCCCGGCCGTACGAGACCTGGATTCGGGTGTCGTCCCTCCCCAATTCCACGCACCGTGCGTTCTCCACATAAGCGCGGCCGGCCGACCAGTGGTGCGCCCGCCATCGCACACTCGGACTGTGCGAGCTGGGGCGGCGGAGACAGGCACGAGCCGTCGTCCCAGCTCGCATGCACCGGGTCATCCGCCCGGCGCACGACCGCGTGCAGGGAGAAGATCATGAGCGACACCATCACCGTGACCGGAATCGTGGCGACCTCGCCGCGCCACCTCGTGACCAGTTCAGGGCTGGCCATCACCTCTTTCCGGCTGGCGTCCGGCCAGCGCCGATTCGACCGCACCAAGCAGGCCTGGGTGGATGCCGACACCAACTGGTATTCGGTCTCGGCGTTTCGCCAACTCGCCCACAACGTGGTGGATTCGGTGCAGAAAGGGCAGCACGTCGTCGTGATCGGGCGTCTGCGCATCCGGGCCTGGGAGAACGCCGACCGCAACGGCACCTCGGTGGAGGTGGAGGCCGATTCCGTCGGGCACGACCTCGCCTGGTGCACCACGATCGCCCGGCGCACGGTGGCGTCCCCGGAACGTCAGCTCGATCCGTCGGCCGAGACCGCAGATTCCGCAGGTTCGGCTGAGGTCCAGTCGGAGGAGCCCGTCGAGTTGAGCCAGCCGGGCCCGCTGAGCCGGCCGGATCAGGATTCCGACGGGTTCCTGCCGGCCGGCAGCGCCACCCTGGTGAGCCTGGAGACGTAGCCGGGCGACGCGCTTCTCGGTCCGGCTCGAGGCTGGGCCGACTCGCAGCTTGGCCGGCTGGCATCTGGCAGACTCGGAGGGCTGACCGCGCCGCGGTCTCGGGAGGATGCAGCGTGCCGGCTTCACAGAGGATGGGACCCAGGCTCCATCGAACCGGCACCCCCACCGGCACCGGCACCCGGATCCGACACCGGACGGGCCAGGTCGGGCTGATTACGGTGCTCAGCGTGATCGCGGGTCTCGGCCTCGTCGGGTGCTCCGCCACGTCGCCGGGACCGACTCCGGCTCGGACATCGGCGCCCTCGGCGAGCCCGTCGGAGAACGCCACCCCGTCCCCAAGTGCGGCGCCGGTGGCCGGCCCCGTGCTGCGGCCCGAGCTCGACGCCGCGGCCAACCTCGACTATTTCGACGCCGTCGCAGCCGCGGTCGTGGCCGCCGATTCCGGCGCCGGCGGGCGCGCGTTCATCGACGCGCTCGCCCGGGGCGGCTTCGACAAGGCCCAGATGTCCGTCACCTTCGACGACACCAGCGCCGAGCTCGCCGCGGACTCGATCCAGTTCGCCGTGCGCATGGGCGAAGAGTGCCTGATCGGACAGAACGGTCCGGCCACCGGCGGCTATCACGGCGCCGTCCTGCCGGTGCTGGGTTCGGGAACGTGTCTGGTCGGGGTCACGCGCCAAATAGACTGGTAAGCACTATGGCTGAATTTATCTACACGATGGTCCGCGCTCGCAAGGCGGTGGGCGACAAGCTCATCCTCGACGACGTCACCATGTCATTCTTCCCCGGCGCCAAAATCGGAATCGTGGGGCCGAACGGCGCGGGAAAGTCCACGATCCTCAAGATCATGGCCGGACTGGACACCCCCAGCAACGGCGAGGCGAAGCTCTCACCCGGCTACACGGTCGGCATCCTGATGCAGGAGCCCGAACTCGACGAGACCAAGACCGTCCTCGAGAACGTGCAGGAAGGCGTCGGCCCGATCAAGGCCAAGGTCGACCGGTTCAACGAAATCAGCCTCGCCCTCGCCGAACCCGACGCGGACTTCGACGCCCTGCTGGCGGAGATGGGCACCCTGCAGGAAGCCATCGACGCGGCCGACGCGTGGGACCTCGACTCCCAGCTCGAGCAGGCGATGGACGCCCTCCGCACCCCGCCGGGAGACTACGCCGTCGCGGACCTCTCCGGTGGTGAGAAGCGCCGCGTGGCGCTGACCAAGCTGCTGCTGCAGAAGCCCGACCTGCTCCTCCTCGACGAGCCCACTAACCACCTCGACGCCGAGAGCGTGCTCTGGCTGGAGCAGCACCTCGCCCAGTACCCCGGCGCAGTCCTCGCCGTCACCCACGACCGGTACTTCCTCGACCACGTGGCCGAGTGGATCGCCGAAGTGGACCGCGGCCACCTGTACCCCTACGAGGGCAACTACTCGACCTACCTCGAGAAGAAGCAGGAACGACTGCTGATCGCGGGCAAGAAGGACGCGAAGATGGCCAAGCGCCTCGCGGACGAGCTCGAGTGGGTGCGCTCGAACGCGAAGGGCCGTCAGGCGAAGTCCAAGGCGCGCCTCGCCCGTTACGAAGAGATGGCGGCGGCTGCCGAGAGCACCCGCAAGCTCGACTTCGAAGAGATCCAGATTCCCGTCGGACCGCGCCTTGGCGCCCAGGTCATCGACGCCAAGAAGGTCAAGAAGGGCTTCGGGGACCGGGTCCTGATCGAGGACCTCTCCTTCACCCTCCCGCGCAACGGCATCGTCGGCATCATCGGCCCGAACGGCGTGGGAAAGACCACCCTGTTCAAGACCATCGTCGGCCTTGAACCCCTCGACCAGGGCGAACTGAAGATCGGCGAGACCGTCGACATCTCCTACGTCGACCAGAGCCGAAGCGGCATCGACCCGAACAAGTCGCTGTGGGAGGTCGTCTCCGACGGCCAGGACTACATCCAGGTCGGCAAGACCGAGATCCCGTCCCGCGCCTACGTCTCCACGTTCGGGTTCAAGGGTCCGGACCAGCAGAAGAAGGCCGGCGTGCTCTCCGGTGGAGAGCGCAACCGCCTGAACCTGGCGCTCACCCTCAAGCAGGGCGGCAACCTGCTGCTGCTCGACGAGCCCACTAACGACCTGGACGTCGAAACGCTCGGCTCGCTCGAGAACGCGCTGCTCGAATTCCCCGGCTGCGCCGTGGTGATCACTCACGACCGGTGGTTCCTCGACCGGATCGCGACCCACATCCTCTCGTATGAGGGCACCGACGAAGACCCGGCCAACTGGTACTGGTTCGAGGGCAACTTCGAATCGTACGAACAGAACAAGATCGCTCGGCTCGGCCCGGATGCCGCCAAGCCGCACCGTTCCGCGTACCGCAAGCTCACGCGCGACTAGGACCCCGGATGAAGCTGCACGTTCCCGTCCGGCTGCGCTGGTCAGACCTTGACGCGTACGGCCACGTCAACAACGCCGAGATGCTGCGCCTCCTGGAGGATGCGCGGATCCAGGCGTTCTGGCCGGACGAGGACGGCACCGGCCCCGGGGCCGAAGGCGGCACCGCGGTGCTGGACGGGCGGCCGGGGGCGGCGACGCTGACTCTCATCGCGCGACTGGAAGCCGAGTACCTCGCGCCGATCCCGTACCTGAGACAGCCCGTGGACATCCGTCTGTGGCTGGGCAAGCTCGGCGGCGCCAGCCTCGAGGTCTGCTACGAGGTCTGGAGCCCGGTCGGCGTCGAGCCGGCGAAGCTGTACGCCCAGGCGAGCACCACGATCGTGCTCGTCGATGCCGTGACCGAGCGCCCGCGCAAGATCAACGAGGTCGAACGAGCCGCCTGGGCGCCCTACTTGGACGAGCCGATCAGGTTCACCCGGCGCGCGTCCCTGCCGGAGGCCTGAGGCCCGGGCTTCGCCGACGGGGTGGTTCAGCCGGCAGAGGCAATCAGCCCGCGGAGACGGTGTCGTCGGTGACGGTGACCTTCACGGATGCAAGCGCGGTCGTCGCCGGTCCGGCGAGGACCTCGCCGGTGGCCGCGTCGAATTTGGACCCGTGGCAGGGGCAGTCGAATTTCTTGTCCAGGGGTTTGACGACGCAGCCCTGGTGGGTGCAGATGGCGCTGAACCCGACCACGGTGCCCTCGGTCGGCTGGCTGAGCATGATCGGCTTGCCGTTCAGTTCGGCCACGATCGAGCCGCCCACGGGAATGTCGGCCAGCTTGGCGACCTCGACCGGCCCGCCGGAGCCCGCCCCGCCCGAATCGGGGGAGCCGGTGCTGCAGCCGACCAGGGCCACCGCTGTTCCGGCGGTGCCGAGCAGGATCGCGCTGCGGCGGGAGATGTCGGTGGGCTTCGTCATATCGGTCTACTCCGCGTTGGTGGGCACGCGCAGCATGCCCTCCTGGGCGACCGTCGCCAGGAGCAGGCCGGACCGGCTGAAGATGCTGCCGGTGGAGAGCCCGCGTCCGCCCTGGGCGGTCGGGGAATCCTGCACGTACAGCATCCACTCGTCGGCCCGGCCGAAGCGGTGGAACCACATCGCGTGGTCGAGGCTGGCGACCTTGAGCCCCGGCGTGGCCCAGGCGATGCCGTGCCGCCGCATGATGGGCTCCATGATCGAGTAGTCGCTCGCGTAGGCCAGCGCCGCCCGGTGCAGGTCGGGGTCGTCGGGGAGCGGCCCGAGGGTCTTCATCCACACGGCCTGGCGGGACGTGTGCTCGCCGTTCACCGTGAGGTAGATCGGCGAGGGAACGTGCCGCATGTCGAAGGGGCGCTCACTGGCCCAGTACCGGGCGATCGAGTGGTCGACCTGCGCGAGCGATTCCGCGGCGGTCGGGAGGGATTCCGGAGCGGGGAGGTCGGAGGGCATCTCGATGTGGTGTTCGAGCCCCTCGTCCACGTCCTGGAAGGACGCGATCATCGACAGGATCGGGTGCCCGTCCTGGTAGGCCTGTGTGCGGCGGGTGGAGAAGGAACGGCCGTCGTGGATGCGGTCCACAGAAAAGGTGATCGGCTGGCCCACGTCGCCGGGGCGCAGGAAGTAGCCGTGCATGGAGTGCACGTGCCGGTCGTCCGGCACGGTCCTCATCGCGGCGACGAGGGACTGGGCGAGCACCTGTCCGCCGAAGACGCGGCCGAGCGGCATCCACTGCGACGGGCCGGTGAAGATGTCTTCGCTGGTGCGGGCTCCCGTGTCCGTGAGGTCGAGAGCGGTCAGGAGACCTTCCATTTGGATATCCATGCGGCCTCCTCAGGCGGGCGACGCAGGGTCCGGACGGCCCCGCGCGTACTTGGTAGTTTAGGAGTAGATGAGCAAGTCATTTTCTCTCCCAGACTCCCTGTCCCTTCGCGATCTTCAGGTGTACCTCTCCCGTGCCGGCCGGGTGGAGGACGGTTCCGTGCGCCTGATCCAGGCTGCGGGCGTGCTCGCCGTCTACACCGCCATCCTCTATCCCCGCGGCCTGCTGGACTCCAGCCCGACCGTGCTGGGCCTGCGCACGTTCGCGCTCACCGCCCCGGTCGACCTCGACGCGGTGGTGCCCGTGCGCTCCCTCCTCGACCGGCTCGCCCGGCTGACCGCGGCGGTGTCGGAGCCGGAGGCTGCGGTGACCGTGACGGTGCCGCTCGAGGTGACCACGGTGACGTGGGCCGGGATCTCGCCGCCCACGGGCGGCTGGACCCTGCTGGGCCAGACGGATGCCGCGCTGCTCGAGGGTGCCGCGAAGACCGGCATCGAAGAAGTCGCCGCGGTCATCCCGTCCGGGACCGGCGCGCAGATCGTGCAGCGGGTGCGGTCCGAGGTCTGGAGCCGCCCGATCCCCGGCCTGGAGATCGTGCCGTCCGGCGCCGCCTTCGCCGCCGTCAGCCTCGGCTTCCTGGCGAAGGACGAACCCGTGCGCCTGTACGAGACGGGCCTGTGGACCCGGATGAGCACGAGCCGCGGCCACATCCTGGTGCGCCGCAAGTCCTGGTCGCTCCAGGCCTGATCCGCCTCACCGAGTCCGCCTACCCGAGTCCGCCTACCCGAGTGGGGCGTCCCCGGCGGCCAGCAGGGCCGCCCAGAGGTCGGCCCGCGCGTGGAACGTGCCGAGGTCCCGGCCGAGCAGAGCCTCGGCCTGGTCGATCCGGCCACGCACGGTGTGGCGGTGCACCCCCAGTTCGGCCGCGGCCGGGCCGAACTGGCCGTTCTGCTCGAGCCATGCCCGGAGGGTCCCCAGCAGCGCCGTGCCGTGCGCGGCATCGTGGTCGGAGAGCGGCCGGAGGGTGGCGCGGCCGACTTCGGAGGCATCCGTGCGGGCCAGGAACGCCAGCACTCCCTGCCGGGAGATGACCTCGAACTCGACGATTCCGGGGGCGCCCTCGTTGGATCGCTCGAGCGATTGCCGGGCCTGGGCAACCAGATGCTGCAGTGACGGGTAGCCGCCGTGGTCGGACACCCCGACGTGCAGCCCGAAGCTCACCAGCTCGTCGAGGAGCGGACCGCCGGTCTGGTCGACGCAGAGCATGACCGACCTGCCCTCGCGGGCGAAGAAGAGCTGCCCGGGTCGTTCCTCCACGCGCAGCTCGAGGAACTCGGTCAGGGCGTCCAGGCGTTCGGGCAGGGGCTCGACGATGGCGATCCGCACCGGCTCGTGGGGGAGCGGCCCCCACATCTCGCGGGAGATGGTCTGGGCGAGCTCCACGTCCCCGCCGAGGAGCGCGTGCAGCAGGCCCGAGCGCAGGTGGCCGCGGGCACGGTCCAGGGCACTGTTCTGCTCGAGCGCGAGCCCGGCCATCGCGATGACGCTGGTCACCACCTCCTGGCTTGCCTGGTCGAGTTCGGTGGCACCGCCGAGGGCCAGCACACCGCGGAGCTGGTCCCGCCGGCCCAGCGTCTGCAGGGTCAGGGTCTCGCCGCCCTCGTCGAGGGTGGTGCTGGCCCGCTGCCCGCGGTGCAGCAGCCGGGCGGCCTCCTGCTGCACCCGGGCCAGGGAGCCCCGGGAGTTCGCGCCGCCCGAGGCCGCGAACGTGTCCCGCGGGAAGACCCGGTCGAGGGCGCCGCTCGCGTCGAACAGCGCCACCCAGTGGTTCAGCTGCCGGGACAGTTCGCTGAGCGTGGCGCTGAGGCCGTCCGGCCGGAGGGCGGCGAGCGAGATCGCACGCTGGGCTCCGAGCGCCCAGGTGTGCCGGGCGTAGCGCAGCTCCGCGACGAGGTCGCCGGCCGCGCGGGCGACCGCGATGAAGGGCGTGCCGTAGGGCACCTCGACCAGGGGCAGGCCGTGGGCGAGGCAGGCGGCGACCAGCGGATCGGGCGTGCCGTCGCGCACGACCTCGGTGCCGAAGCCGAGGGCGGCGATGCCGCGGGCGCGGAGCCGCGACACGTACTCGGCGTAGAAGGCATCCGTCGTGCCCTCGGCGGCGAACTGAGTGCCCGTGGTGAGCAGCACCTGGCCGGCGGAGAGGAACGGCGTCGGGTCGGCCAGGTCGGAGCTGTGCACCCATTCCACGGACTGCTCCAGCGCCTGGGCCGGCAACGATGCCTCGGGTGTGAGCAGGCGCAGCCGCAGACCCGGCTGGTCGAGCAGGCGGCGCAGGGGCGGCAGCAGCGGCGGGGCCGCGATCGGGGACATGGACCAAGTGTACAAGATGGCGGATTACTCCCATGGGAATGTACAGAATGGCGGGTGCCGGCGCACCGCGAGCCGCCATAGAGTGTGGCAATTGGCATCGTCGCCGGCAGCGCGCCGATGCATCTCGGTCCCAGAACTGGAGCAGCCATGACCATTGTCGAATCCCTTGCCCAAGAAACCCCCGTCGGCGGACCCTCCCTCCCGCAGGAGCGACGCCTCGTCACGGCGATCCCCGGTCCGAAGTCGCAGGAACTCAGCGCCCGCAAGGCGCAGGCCGTCTCGGCCGGCGTGGGCGTCACCCTGCCCGTGTACATCGTGGCCGCCGGCGGCGGCGTGCTGGTCGACGTGGACGGCAACTCCCTGATCGACCTCGGCAGCGGCATCGCCGTGACCGGGATCGGCAACAGTGCCCCCGAGGTGGTCGCGGCCGTCGCCGCCCAGCTCGCCCAGTTCACGCACACCTGCTTCACCGTCGCGCCCTACGACTCCTACATCGCCGTGGCCGAAACGCTCAACCGGCTCACCCCCGGCGACCACCCCAAGCGCAGCGCGCTGTTCAACTCCGGCGCCGAGGCCGTGGAGAACGCGGTCAAGATCGCCCGGCACTACACCGGCAAGCAGGCCGTCGTCGCCTTCGACCACGCGTACCACGGCCGCACCACGCTCACCATGGGCCTGACGGCCAAGAACCAGCCCTACAAGAACGGTTTCGGCCCCTTCGCCGCGGAGATCTACCGCGCGCCGATGTCCTACCCCTACCGTGACGGCGGCCTGGACGGCGTTGCCGCGGCCACCCGCGCCATCTCCCAGATCGAGAAGCAGATCGGGGCGGACAACCTCGCGGCCCTGATCATCGAGCCGATCCAGGGCGAGGGCGGCTTCATCGTTCCCGCCCCGGGCTTCCTGCCCACCCTGGTCGCGTGGTGCCGCGCCAACGGGGTCGTCTTCATTGCCGACGAGGTGCAGACCGGCTTCGCCCGCACCGGCGACATGTTCGCGAGCGAGCACGAAGGCATCGTGCCGGACATCATGGTGATGGCCAAGGGCATCGCCGGCGGCCTGCCCCTCTCCGCCGTCACCGGCCGGGCCGAGATCATGGACGCCCCCCAGGTCGGCGGCATCGGCGGCACCTACGGCGGCAACCCGCTCGCCTGCGCCGCGGCCCTCGCGACCATGGAAAGCTACGAGAAAGACGACCTGGCCCGGCGGGCGCGGGACATCGGCGTCATCATGACCGGTCGACTGAACGCACTGCGGGCCGTCGACAAGCGCGTCGGCGACGTACGCGGTCGCGGTGCCATGATCGCGATCGAACTCGTCGACCCGGTCACCGGCGACCCGGATGCCGCCCTCACCGGCCGCATCGTGTCCGCCGCCCACGCGCAGGGAGTCATCCTGCTCACCTGCGGCACCTACGGCAACGTGATCCGCTTCCTGCCGCCGCTGAGCATCCCCGACGCCCTCCTGGTCGAGGGCCTGCAGGTTCTCGCGAGCGCCCTGGCCGCCGCATGAGCCTGCTCGAGGCCGCGCCGGCGCCCCTGGCGCTGCCGCAGGCGACCCCGCAGGCCACCCCCCTGGCCACCCCGCTCGACGACGCACGCTCCCAGCTCCGCGCCGCCATCGGCGTGCTCGGCTACAGCGACGGCCTGCACTCCCTGCTCGCCACCCCGCGGCGCGAGATGACGGTCGCCGTGCCGCTCCGCCGCGACGACGGAACCACCCGCCTCTTCACCGGCTACCGGGTGCAGCACAACCTGTCCCGCGGCCCCGCGAAGGGCGGCCTGCGCTACAGCCCGAACGTCACCCTCGACGAGGTGCGTGCCCTCGCCATGTGGATGACCTGGAAATGCGCCCTGCTGGACGTGCCGTACGGCGGTGCCAAGGGCGGAGTCACCATCGACCCCCGCCTGTTCTCCCAGCCCGAACTGGAACGCGTCACCCGCCGCTACACCAGCGAGATCCTGCCCATCATCGGCCCGGAGAAGGACATCCCGGCACCCGACATGGGCACCGACGAGCGCACCATGGCCTGGATCATGGACACCTACTCCGTCAACGTCGGCTACACCGTCCCCGGGATCGTGACCGGCAAGCCGATCAGCCTGGGCGGCTCCCACGGCCGCGCCAGCGCCACCTCGCGCGGCGTTACCCACATGGCCATCGCGGCGTTGAAGCACCGCGGCATCCGTCCCGAAGGGGCGACCGCGGCGGTGCAGGGCTTCGGCAAGGTCGGTCACGACGCCGCCGTCTTCCTCACCGACGCCGGCGTGCGCGTGGTGGCCGTGAGCGACCAGTACGGCGCCGTGTACAACGCCGCCGGCCTCGACTTCGAACGGCTCAGCGCGCACGTCGCCACGACCGGCAGGGTCGTCGGCTTCGCCGGGGCCGAACCGATCGACGGGGACGCCCTGCTCGAACTGCCCGTCGACCTGCTCGTGCCGGCCGCCGTCGAAGGCGTGCTGCACGAGGGCAACGCGGCGCGCGTCACCGCGCGGGTCATCGTCGAGGGTGCCAACGGCCCCACCTCGCCCGCGGCCGACGCCATCTTCGCCGCCAACGGGCAGCTCGTTGTGCCCGATATCCTCGCCAACGCCGGCGGCGTCATCGTCTCCTACTTCGAATGGGTGCAGGGCAACCAGGCCTACTGGTGGAACGCCGCGGAGGTCGAGCACAAACTGGCCGAACGGATGCTCGCCGCCTGGCACCAGGTCGTCGACTACGCCGCCGCCCGCGACCTGTCCCTGCGCGCCGCCGCCACCGTGCTCGCCGTCGAACGGGTCGCGGAAGCGCACCTGCTGCGCGGCCTCTACCCCTGATCCCAGTCCGGCACCGTCCCCCCTCCTGCATTACCCGCATCGCATCGGAAAGAGAATCATCGTGTCCACCCGTGAAACCGAACTGCTCGCCCGCGTCCCGGCCGGCCTCTACATCGACGGCGCCTGGCAGCAGGGCGGCGGCGAGCCGATCGACGTCACCGACCCGGCGACGGGCGTTGTGCTCAAACAGATCGCCAACGCGGATGCCGCCGACGGCATCCGTGCCCTCGACGCGGCCGTCGCCGCGGCCGACTCGTGGGCGGCCACCGCGCCGCGGGTGCGGGCCGAGATCCTGCGCCGCGCCTTCGACCTGCTGCAGGAGCGCCGCGACGACTTCGCCCTGCTGATGACGATGGAGATGGGCAAGCCGCTCGCCGAGGCCAACGGCGAAGTCACCTACGGCGGGGAGTTCCTGCGCTGGTTCAGCGAGGAGGCCGTGCGCATCAGCGGCCGCTACGGGCTGAACCCCGAGGGCACCGGCTCCATGGTCGTGTCCCAGCGGCCGGTGGGCCCGTGCCTGCTGATCACGCCGTGGAACTTCCCGCTCGCCATGGCCACCCGCAAGATCGCCCCGGCGCTCGCCGCCGGCTGCACGGTCGTCGTGAAGCCGGCCGAGCTGACCCCGCTGACCACCCTGTTCTTCGTGCAACTGCTCGAGGACGCGGGCGTCCCGGCCGGCGTCGTTAACGTGATCACGACCTCGGACTCGTCGACCGTGGCCGCGCCGATCATCGCCGACCCCCGGCTGCGCAAGCTCAGCTTCACCGGGTCCACCGCCGTCGGCCGCAAGCTGATCGTGCAGGCCGCCCAGGGGGTGCTGCGCACCTCGATGGAACTGGGCGGCAACGCCCCGTTCGTCGTGTTCGAGGACGCGGACCTGGACAAGGCCGTCGAGGGCGCCATGCTGGCGAAGTTCCGCAACATCGGCCAGGCCTGCACCGCGGCCAACCGGTTCATCGTGCACGAGTCGGTGGCGGGCGAGTTCGCCCGCCGCGTGGCCGACCGGGTCACCGCGCTGAAGATGGGCCGCGGCACCGAGTCCGGCGTCACCATCGGCCCCCTCGTCAACGAGGCCGCCGTCGCCGGCACCGACGCGCTCGTCAAGGACGCGCTGGCCCACGGCGCCACCCTGCTCACCGGCGGGGTGCGCCCGGCCGGCCCCGGCTCCTTCTACGAGCCGACCGTGCTGACCGGCGTCACGCCGGGCAGCGCCATCCTGAGCGAAGAGATCTTCGGCCCCGTCGTGGGCATCGTCACCTTCACCGACGAGGCCGAGGCCGTGCGTTTGGCCAACTCGACCGAATACGGGCTGGTCAGCTACGTCTTCACCCAGGACCTGGCCCGCGGGCAGCGGATGATCGCCCAGCTGGACACTGGAATGATGGGGTTGAACACGGGGTTGGTTTCCAACGCCGCGGCCCCGTTCGGCGGCGTCAAACAGTCCGGTCTCGGCCGGGAAGGCGGGCTCGAGGGAATCCACGAGTACCTGTCCACCAAGTACACGCTCATCCCGGTCTCCTGACCGTTCATCGACTCCCACCATCCGCGGCATCAGCAACCACCAGCATCCAGGGGAAACAACAATGACCATCATCGAACGTGACATCGTCATCATCGGCGCCGGCGCATCCGGCCTGACCGCCGCGACCGCGCTGCAGAAGGCCGGCCACACCGTGGCCGTGCTCGAAGCGCGCGACCGCGTCGGCGGCCGGCTCTGGACCGACGACATCGAGGGCGCCATGCTCGAGATCGGCGGCCAGTGGGTCTCGCCCGACCAGGACGCGCTCAAGGACACCATCGCGGAGCTCGGCCTCGAGACCTTCGCGCGGTACCGCGACGGCGAGAGCGTCTACGTCAACGCGGCGGGCGAGCGCACCCGGTTCGAGGGCGAGATCTTCCCAGTCTCTCCCGACACCGAGCGGGAGATCGTGCGCCTGATCGAGAAGCTGGACGGGCTCGTCGCCGAAACCGACCCCGACCGGCCGTGGACGCACCCGCAGGCGAAGGAACTCGACGAGATCTCCTTCAGCGCCTGGCTGGAGCAGGAGACCACCGACCAGGAGGCCCGCGACAACATCGGCATGTTCATCGCCGGTGCCATGCTGACCAAGCCGGCCCACGCGTTCTCCACCCTGCAGGCGCTGCTGATGGCGGCCAGTGCCGGCAGCTTCAGCAACCTCGTCGACGCCGACTTCATCCTGGACGAGCGCGTCGTCGGGGGCCTGCAGCAGGTGCCGATCCTGCTCGCCGAGCGCCTCGGCGACGACGTGTTCCTCGGCCAGGCCGTGCGCGCCCTGCGCTGGAACGCGGACGGCGTCGTGGCCGTCACCGACCAGCTCGAGGTGCACGCGCGCCGCGTGATCGTGGCCGTCCCACCGGTGCTCTACAACCGGATCTCGTTCGAACCCTCGCTTCCGCGCCGCCAGCACCAGCTGCACCAGCACCTGTCGATGGGTTTCGTGATCAAGGTGCACGCGGTCTACGAGACCCCGTTCTGGCGCGAGGACGGCCTGTCCGGCACGGCCTTCAGCCCGTACGAGCTCGTGCACGAGGCCTACGACAACACGAACTTCGGCGACACCCGTGGCACGTTCGTCGGGTTCGTCTCCGACGAAGCGGCCGACGAGGTCTTCACCCTCACGGCGGAGGAACGCAAGCAGCGCATCCTCACCTCGCTTTCGCACTACTTCGGCGAGAAGGCGCTCACGCCGGTCGTGTACTACGAGAGCGACTGGGGCACCGAGGAATGGACCCGCGGTGCCTACGCGGCCAGCTTCGACCTGGGCGGGCTGGCCCGGTACGGCGCCGACCTGCGCACGCCGGTGGGACCGATCTCGTTCTCCTGCAGCGACCTGGCCGGCAAGGGGTACCAGCACGTCGACGGCGCCATCCGGATGGGCCGCGACACGGCGGCCCTGGTCGCAGCCGGACTCTAGCCGCGCCGCCGGATGCCGGCTGCCGGCATCCGTCTCGCGGCGCACCTTCGGGGCGCGGGCGCATGCTCCAGCCTGCGCCCGCGTGCACAGGGTGCGCCGCGACGCCGGGGCTGCGTCTAGAGCGCCGCGGCGACCGCGCTACCCGCGGTGCGGCCCGTGAACAGGCACCCGCCGAGGAAGGTGCCCTCGAGCGAGCGGTAGCCGTGCATGCCGCCGCCGCCGAACCCGCTGGCCTCCCCGGCCGCGTGCAGGCCGGGGATCGGCTGGCCGTCCGCGCCCAGGGCCCGGGCGGACAGGTCGGTTTCGATGCCGCCGAGGCTCTTCCGGGTGAGGATGTGCAGCTTCACCGCGATCAGGGGCCCGTTCTTCGGGTCGAGCAGTTTGTGCGGGCTGGCGACGCGGATGAGACGGTCGCCCCGATAGTGCCGCGCCTGCCGGATCGCGTTGATCTGGGCATCCTTTGAGAAACCGTTGTCGAGTTCCCGGTCCCGGGCGCGGATCTCCCGCTCGACGTTGGTGAAGTCCAGGCGCACCTCAGGTGCACGCTGCTATATGCCGGTCAGCAGGTCGTGCAGGGTGTCGGCGACGACGAAGTCGACGCCCTTCTCCTTGAACGCCTCCACCGGCCCCGGCGCGCCCGGGAGAAGCCTCTTCGCTAGCAACGGCAGGTTCCGGCCGGTCAGGTCGGGGTTCTGCTCACTGCCGGAGAGGGCGAATTCCTTCTGGATGATCTTCTGGGTGAGCACGAACCAGCTGTGCTCGTGTCCGGTCTTGAGGATGTACTCCAGCGAGCCGAGGGTGTCGAACCCGGGGAAGAGCGGCCCGGGCAGTCGTGCGCCGGTGGCGTCGAGCCAGAGGGAGGACGGACCGGGGAGGATACGGATGCCGTGGGCGGCCCAGACCGGGTCCCAGTTCGTGATCCCCTCGGTGTAGTGCCACATCCGGTCCCCGTTGATCAGGCGCGCGCCGCCCCGCTCGCTGATGCCGAGCATCCGTCCGTCGACGTGCGCCGGGACGCCGGAGAGAAGCTTCTTCGGCGCCGTGCCCAGGCGCGTCGGCCACTGGGCGCGCACGAGGTCGTGGTTGCCGCCGATGCCTCCGCTGGTGACGATCACGGCCGAGGCCCGCAGTTCGAAGTCACCCACCGGGTCGCGTGAACTCGCTGTGCCGCGTTCCGCGCCGTCGTCGGCGAGGCGCACTCCGCGGACGCCCACCACGCCGCCGTCCTCGATGAGGAGCTCGTCGACCCGGTGCCGATGCAGTGCGCTCACCTGGCCGGCCTGAACGCCCTGCCTCACCCGCGTGATGAAGGGCGTCAGGAGTGCCGGGCCGGTGCCCCAGACGATGTGGAACCGCGGCACCGAGTTGCCGTGTTCGAGGGCCGTGTACCCGCCGCGCTCGGCCCAGCCGACGACCGGGAAGAACCGGATGCCCAGATCGTGCAGCCAGGCACGTTTCTCGCCGCTGGCGAAGTCGAGGTAGGCATCCGCCCACAGGGTCGGCCAGTAGTCCTCGGCCCGGTCGGAGCCGGCGCTCGCGAACCAGTCCTGGCGGGCGAGCTCGGGGGAGTCGTGAACGCCGAGGCGGCGCTGCTCGGGGGAGTCGACCAGGAAGAGCCCGCCGAACGACCACCAGGCCTGGCCGCCGATGGACGCGGCGCCCTCCTGGTCGACCAGGAAGACACGTTTGCCGGCATCCAGCAGCTCACACGTCGCGACGAGCCCGGCGAGGCCGGAGCCCACGACGATGACATCGGCTTCGGTCGGGGCGGCGCGACGGGGAACCGGGTTCATCGTGACTCCATCGTCAGCGGTGCTATCGGGAGGACAGCGGGTTACTCGTCGAACGTGTTCAGCATGGCGAACGCGGCGCGCTCGAGGTAGTCCCACAGGGTGTCACGCTGCAGCGGGGGCAGCTCGCAGCTGTCGACGGCGGCGCGCATGTGTCTGAGCCAGCGGTCGCGGGCATCCGGGTTGACCTTGAACGGCTGGTGGCGCTGGCGCAGGCGCGGGTGGCCGCGCTGCTCGCTGTACGTGCCCGGACCGCCCCAGTACTGCTCGAGGAACATCGTGAGCCGCTCGACGGCCGGCCCGAGGTCGGCCTCCGGGTACATCGGCTTCAGCACCGGGTCGGTGGCGACGCCGCGGTAGAACTCGGCGACCAGTTTCTCGAAGAACGGTCGCCCGCCGACCTGCTCGTAAAACGACGGGCCGAGGGCCGCGCCGTCCTCACCGCCGCGGAGGTGGACCCCGGCGGGGGTGGCGGGGAAAACTGGGGTGGCGTCATTCGTCATCGCGGATCTCCGGGTCGGGTGCGGTGTTCCTGGCTGGTTCGGTCTTCGGCGTTTCAGCTTTCGGCGATTCGGCCCTGGGCGTTACCGGCCTGGGCGTTATCGGCCTGGACGCTTCGGATTTGGGCGCTTCCGGCTTGGACGCTGCCGGCTTGGACGCTTCGGGTTCGGCCTTTTCGGGTGTCACCGTGTCGGACTTGGGCCGGCGCGGGGCCCGCGGCGCCTTGTTCTTCCTCATCGTCACCGGGGCGGTGAAGGGGCTGGTGGCGATGTCGGGCATCGACGCGGCTGCTTCGACGGCCGCGTCGGGTGCATCTTCGAAGGCGGGGGTCGTGCCGGCGTTGATGGCGCCATCCTTGCCGGCCATGACAACGCTGTTCAGCGGGGTCAGGCCGATGCCCAGGCCGTCGAGAGCCTTCTTCAGGTGCAGGCGCAGGTCGCGCGCGAAGTCCCACTTCGCCGCGACCCGGGTCTTCACCACGAGGCGCACGACGAGGGCCTCCGCGGAGATCGATTCGAGTCCCCAGATTTCGGGCTTCTCGAGGATGACGGGGCGCCACTTGCGGCTGGAGGCCAGGGCCTTCGCCACCCGGAGCAGCTCGTTCTGAACGGCTTCCACGTCGGACGAGTAGGGAATAGCGAGGTCGATGATGACGCGGGCCCAGCCCTGGGACATGTTGCCGACCCGCAGGATCTCGCCGTTGCGCACGAACCAGAGCGTGCCGTCGACGTCGCGCACCTGGGTGACACGGATGCCGACGGTCTCGACGACGCCGGAGGCGAAGCCCACGTCGACGATGTCGCCCACGCCGATCTGGTCCTCGACGACCATGAACAGGCCGTTCAGGATGTCCTTGACGATGTTCTGCGCGCCGAAACCCAGGCCGGCGCCGAGAGCGGCCGTGAGCAGGGCGAAGGACCCCAGGATGTCCGTGTTGATGATGTTGACGATCAACAGGATCGACACGATCAGCAGGGTGACGTTGAGGATGTTGGAGAGCACGGAGCCGAGGGTGCGGGTGCGCTGCACCACGCGCACCGCCGCCAGGGGGGAGACGCTCAGGGCCTGCGTGTCCAGTACGTTCTGGTTCTTCTTGACCCCGGAGACGATCTGCTGCACGACCCGTTCGATCACGAAGTGCAGCACCCAGCGCAGCACGAGTGCGCCCACGATGATGACGACGATGTTTATGGTCTTGAGCCACAGGTCGATCGTGAAAAATTGGGTGAGTTCAAGCCAGATTGCGTCAAAGTCCATAACGAGACGAGTCTACAGAGCCTCGTCCTGTCCGGATCCTGAGTCCCCTGCCCCGCGCCCCGCGCTCCTAGTCCCCGGCCCCGGCTCCGCGCCCCAACGAATTCGACGGAGATTTTGGCTGATCTGGCGATCTGGACCGGTTTAACCCGGTTCCAGGAGCAGAATCTCCGTCGAATTCGTTAGGGGCACGCGGGCGGATGCGGCGGCGCGGCTACTCCGCGTCGCGCGTCTGGGCGGCGAGGGCCCGTTCGACCCCGGCCAGGTTCTCGATCACCAGGCGGCGCAGCGCGAGCGGCTCCGGGTTGGCGTCGAGCCAGGTGCGCGTCGAGGTGACGAGCGCCCGGTTCGCGAGCGGTGCCGGGTACAGCCCGAGCACGAGCTTCTCTGCGATCGAGAAGCTGCGGGCCGCCCAGACCGACTGCAGCATGGCGAAGTACTGGTCCACGAACGGTTCGAGCAGCGCGGTGTCGTTGGCGCGCAGGAAACCGGCGGCCGTGACCCGCACGATCGTGTTCGGGGCGGTGTCCACGTCGATCAGCGACGACCAGGCGGCCTGCTTCCCCTCAGCCGTCGGGATGGCGGCGCGGGCCTGCGCGGCCGACTGGGCGCCGGTCGCGGTGTTGTCCGCGGCCAGTGCGGCGTCGATCTCGGCCGATCCGGCCTTGCCACCGGCGACGAGGGCGATGAGCAGCTCCCAGGCGAGGTCGGTGTCGATCTCCAGGCCCTCGAGCGGCACGGAGCCGTCCAGGAGCGCGGCCACGGATGCCAGCTGGCTCTCGGTGGTCGCGATACCGGCGAAGAACTTCACGAACTGGAACTGCGCGTCGGAGCCGGCTTCGGCGTGGCGGGCGAGGGACCAGAGCGCGTCCCCGACCTCCTTGATCGTCGCCGTGCGGTGCTCCTCGGCGACGTAGTAGGTGGCGGCGAGCACGACCTGGCCGAGTACCGTGCGCAGCGTGGTCGACTCGGTCTCCGTCGCGACGTTGCCGAGCACGAGCGTGATGAAGTCGCGCGGCGCCGTCTCGGCGTCGCGGGTGGCGTCCCACACCGCGCCCCAGACGATGGCGCGGGCGAGCGGGCTCTCGATCGCGGAGAGGTTCTCGAGGGCCACCTCCTGCGACGCCGGGTCGAGGCGGATCTTGGCGTAGGCCAGGTCGTCATCGTTGAGCAGGACCAGGGCGGGACGCTTCAGGCCGACCAGCGTGGGGACATCCGTCTGCGCGCCGTCGACGTCGATCTCGACCCGGTGCGAGCGCACGAGTGTGCCGTCCGCCAGGTCGTAGAAGCCGATCGCGAGGCGGTGCGGGCGAATGGTGGGGTAGTCGGCGGCGGCTGTCTGCAGCACCGTGAAGCCGGTGACGGTGCCGGTCTCGTCGACGGTGACCTCCGGGCGCAGGGTGTTCACGCCCGCGGTCTCGAGCCACAGCCTGGTCCATTCGCTGAGGTCGCGGCCGCTGGAGGCCTCGAGTTCGACCATCAGGTCGTGCAGCTCGGTGTTGCCCCACTGGTGCTTCTGGAAGTACGCGGCGACGCCGGTGAAGAATTCGTCGCGGCCGACCCAGGCCACGAGCTGCTTGAGCACGGAGCCGCCCTTGGCATACGTGATGCCGTCGAAGTTGACCTGCACGTCTTCGAGGTCGGTGATGGTGGCGGTGATGGGGTGGGTGGAGGGCAGCTGGTCCTGCTTGTAGGCCCAGCTCTTCTCCATCACGGCGAAGGTGGTCCATGCCTCGGTCCACTCGGTGGCCTCGGCGGTGGCCATGGTCGACGCCCACTCGGCGAAGGACTCGTTCAGCCACAGGTCGTTCCACCACTTCATGGTGACCAGGTCGCCGAACCACATGTGCGCGAGCTCGTGCAGCACGGTGACGACGCGGCGCTCCTTGATGGCGTCGGTGACCTTGGAACGGAACACGTAGGTCTCGGTGAAGGTGACCGCGCCGGCGTTCTCCATCGCGCCGGCGTTGAACTCCGGCACGAACATCTGGTCGTACTTGTCGAACGGGTACGGGTAGTTGAACTTGCCCTCGAAGTATTCGAAGCCCTGGCGGGTCTTCTCGAACAGGTAATCCGCGTCGAGGTACTCGAACAGGCTCTTCCGGCAGAAGAGGCCGAGCGGGATGGTGCGGCCGTCGCTGGAGGTCAGCTCGCTGCGCACGACCGCGTAGGGGCCGGCGACGAGGGCGGTGATGTAGCTGGAGATGGTGTGGGTGGGGGCGAAGGCCCACGTCTTTTGGCCGTTGCCGGCATCCGTCGGCTCGGGCGTGACCGAGTTGGAGATGACTTCCCAGGCGCCCGGCGCGGTGACCGTGAACGCGAACGTGGCCTTGAGGTCGGGCTGCTCGAACACGGCGAAGACGCGGCGGGAGTCGGGCACCTCGAACTGGCTGTAGAGGTAGACCTCGTTGTCGACCGGGTCGACGAAGCGGTGCAGGCCCTCGCCGGTGTTCGTGTACTCGGCGTCGGCGACGACGGTGAGCGTGTTCTCCGCGGCGAGGCCGTCGAGCTGGATCCGGATGCCGTCACTGACGGATGCGGGGTCGAGCGCGGCGCCGTTAAGCGTCACCGAGTGCACGGTGCGGGTGATGGCGTCGATGAAGGTGGACGAACCGGGCGTCGCGGTGAAGCGCACCGTGGTCTCGCTGCCGAACGTCTCCGGTCCGGCGGTGAGGTCGAGGGTGACCTGATAGCTCTGCACGGTGATGAGCGCGGCGCGCTCCTGGGCTTCGATCCTGGTGAGGTTCTCTCCGGGCAACGGTTTCTCCATCTCGGTTTCGCGGTATGCGGGCGCGCTGACGCTTGTGACGCAGCACACAGGATTCAGCCTAGCCAAGGATTAGGGTGTGCGCATGAGGGCAAGCACCGACCCGCGGGCCGCGACCGCCGACCGCTACCGGGAGTTCGCCGACATGGAAGCGCGCGGCCTGAGCGCCTGCTACGAAGCGTGGGCGCACGGCGTGGCGGACGACCCGGCGACCGTCGCCCTGATCGACCGGCTCCCGGCGCCGAAACGGCAGCCGAACCTGGTCTTCAGCGCGGCGCGGTTCCACGGCGCCCCCGTCTCGGAGTACGGGGAGTTCGGCTCCTGGCTGGCCGGCCACTGGGCCGTCGTGTCGGCCACCTGCCTCAGTCACTCCACCCAGACGAACGAGCCCGGACGGTGCGCGGTGCTGCTGCCGGCGCTCGCCGCGCTTCCCGGTCCGCTGGCCCTGATCGAGGTGGGGGCATCCGCGGGGCTCTGCCTGTATCCCGACCGGTACAGCTACCGGTATCTCGCCGGCGATGAGGTCGAACGGATGCTGCATCCCGCCGCCGGGCCGAGCCCGGTGGTCCTCGACTGCTCCCTGACCGGGCCGGTGCCCGGGCCGGCCGAACTGCCCGAGGTGGTCTGGCGGGCCGGCGTCGACCTCAACCCGCTCGACCTGTTCGATCAGGCCGACGTGGCCTGGCTGGACGCCCTGATCTGGCCGGAGCACGACGATCGCCGGGCGAGGCTCCGTGCGGCGGTGCAGCTCGCTCGGGCGGAGCCGGCCCCGATCGTGCGAGGGGACCTCAACGACCAGGTCGAGGCCCTCGTCGCACGGGCGCCCGCCGGGGCGACCGTGGTCGTGTTCCACACCGCCGTGCTGGCCTACCTCGACGAAGCAGCCGCGCGCCGGTTCACGGCCACCATGCACCGGCTGCCCGTGCGCTGGTTGTCCAACGAGGGCCGCTCGGTCGTGCCCGCGGTGACGGAGAGACTGCGGGCGCGCCCCGCAGCATCCACTGACTTCGTGCTCGCTCTGGATGCCGAGCCGATCGCGTTCACGGAGCCGCACGGGCGGGCCCTGCACTGGCTGGACGAGCGGGGATCCTCGCCCCGGCGGTGAACCAATTCGACGGAGATATTGCCGTAAAGGCTCGCTTTCGGGCTGTTCAGGGTCGTTTCTGTCAGAATCTCCGTCGAATTCGTTCAGGTGTCGAGGCCTCGGGTCACTGCACCCGGTGAGCCGGCGTTCGCGGCATGGAGATCGCCGCAATCATGGTCAAAGCGGCGGTGACGGTCACGGCCGCGAACACCGCGCCGGATGCCGCGACGACCGTGGCGGCATCCGGCGCCCCTCGCCCGGAGGCGGAGAAGATCGCGTTCGCCACGGCGCCGAAGATGGCCACGCCGACCGCGCTGCCGATGGAACGGGAGAACAGGTTGGCTCCGGTGACGACGCCGCGTTCGTTCCAGTCGACGCTGGACTGCGCCGCGATCAGGGACGGGGTGGCCACCAGGCCCAGGCCGAGGCCGGTCACGAAACAGCTGGCGGCGACGATGGCGACCGAGGGGGTCGCTGCGAAGAGTGCGAGGGCCACCACGCCGAGCAGCACGATGCCGATGCCGATCAGCGCCGTGTTCCGGAAGCCGATCCGCAGGTACAGGCGCCCGGAGAGCGATGCCGAGATCGGCCAGCCGATCGTCAGCGCCGCCAGGGCCAGACCGGCGGTCAGCGGCGCGGTTCCCAGGGCCCCTTCGAGGTAGGTCGGCACGAAGGAAGTGAGGCCGATCAGGATGGCGCCGACACCGATCGAGACGAGCGCGGTGCTGAGCAGCAGATGCCGGCTGAACACCCAGAGCGGCAGGACGGGCTCGGCGGCCCCCCGCTCGGCGAGCACGAACAGGGCCAGCAGGAGCGCGCCCAGGCCGAAGGATCCGATGCTCTGCGGCGAGTTCCAGGCCCAGGCCTGCCCGCCCTCCAGCACGGCTATGATCAGGAGGCTCAGTGACACGGTGAGCAGCCCGGCCCCGAGGTAGTCCACCTGGTGGCGGCGGGGCTCGACCGTCTCGTGGAATTGGCGCAGCAGCATCCAGGCAGCGATGACGCAGAGCGGGATGTTGACGAAGAAGATCCAGCGCCAGGACAGGAACTGGGAGAACACGCCGCCGAGGGTGGGGCCGACGACGGAGGAGATCGCCCAGACGCTGGCGAGGTAGCCCTGCACCTTCGCGCGTTCGACCACGGTGTAGATGTCGCCGGCGATGGTGACCGCCATCGGCTGCACGGCCCCGGCCCCGAGGCCCTGGATCGCGCGGAAAACGATCAGCGCAGGCATGCTCCAGGCCAGCCCGCAGAGCACCGAGCCGAGCAGGAACAGGGCGATGCCGATCAGCACGATCGGCTTGCGACCGACGGTGTCGGCCAGTTTCGCGTACACCGGCACGGACACGGCCTGGGCGAGCAGGTAGATGGAGAACAGCCAGGGGAACTGGGCGAAGCCGCCGAGGTCCTTCACGATCGTGGGCACGGCGGTCGCCAGAATGGTGGCGTCGATCGCGACCAGGCCCGTGGTCATCATCAGGGCGATCAGCACCGGGCCGCGTTCGGAACGGAAGCCCACGTCGATGCTGCTCAGCTTGCACCTCTTCACTCACCGGGACGGATGCCCCTTGACTCCAAGTCGTCGCGGCGGTCGAGCATTCCCGCCGGGCGTCCCGGATCGGTGGCCCCTGGCTCGACTCCCGGGCGGAGCCGGCACACGGTGTCCGGCGCTGAACCAATTCGACGGAGATTCTGCCCTAACAGCCCGTTTTTTGGCCGTCTGGGTCTCGTTTGGCCAAAATTACCGTCGAATTCGTTCGGGCCGGCTCTAGGGTGGGGCGCAATGACAAGTCGAGAGGCCCTCCTGGCCGCCTACGATGCCCAGCTCCGGCTGCGGGTTCCGGCCGAGCAGCCCGCGGGCATCCGTTTTGAACTGCGGGGTTCGGTTCTGCGCGTGGTGGGATGGCACCAGGGTTTCGTCGAGACCGCCCGCGAGGTGGGACTGACCGGGTCGGCGCTGGACGCCCTCATCGCCGGGCACCGAGACTTCTTCGCGGCTCGCGGCGAGGCGGTGGAGTGGAAGACCCGCGGCCACGACGAGCCCGCGGACCTGACCCGGCGCCTGATCGCTGCCGGGTTCGTGCCCGAGGCACCCGAGACGGTCGTCGTGGGCGAGACCGCGCGCCTGACCGCGCGACCCGGGTCCGGGCTGCCCGACGGGGTCACCATCCGTCAGGTCGACTCCCGAGCGGATTTCGATGGCATCGCCGACGTCCAGACTCAGGTCTGGGGAACGGACCAGTCCTGGCTGGCCGGCGACCTTGAGACGAGTGTGCGCGATGCCCCGGGTGATGTGCTCGTCTTCGTCGCCGAGGCCGCCGGAGAGGTGGTCTCCTCGTGCCGACTCGAGTTCACCCCGGGAACGGACTTCGCCGGCCTCTGGGGCGGGTCGACGCTTGCCGCCTGGCGGGGCCGCGGCATCTACCGGGCGCTCGTGGCGCACCGGGCACGGCTCGCGCACGATCGTGGCGTGCGCTACCTGCAGGTCGACGCCTCCGAGGACAGCAAACCGATCCTGCTGCGCCTGGGCTTCCAGACGCTGACGACGACGACCCCGTATGTCTGGACGCCGCCCGCCCCCGCGCCGGACTGATCCTCGGCGTTGCCTGGTCGCGCTGCGAGTGCGCCGGGGCATCCGCTCGCCCTCACCAATTCCACCCAACCAATTCGACGGAGATTTTGCCGAAATCGGGTCTGAATCGGCCTCCAGGGTGCGAAAAGCTCAGAATCTCCGTCGAATTGGTTCGGAGCGGGACAGGGTGGTGGCCCGAGGGACGGCTACCAGGTTCCGGGCTGGTAATCCTTCAGGAAGACGCCGCAGAGGTCTTCGCCGGCCTCGCCGCGCACGATCGGGTCGTAGACCCGCGCCGCGCCGTCGACCAGGTCGAGCGGGGCGTGGAAGCCCTCCTCGGCGAGGCGCACCTTGGTCGGGTGCGGGCGCTCGTCGGTGATCCAGCCGGTGTCCACACTCGTCATCAGGATGCCGTCCGAGAGCATCTCCTTCGCGCTGGTGCGGGTGAGCATGTTCAGCGCGGCCTTGGCCATGTTCGTGTGCGGGTGGCCGGGGCCCTTGTAGCCGCGGCCGAACACGCCCTCCATCGCGGACACGTTCACGATGTAGGTGCGGCGGGCCTCGGATGCCGCCAGCGACGCACGCAGGCGGCTCACCAGCAGAAACGGGGCCGTGGTGTTGCAGAGCTGAACCTCGAGCATCTCCAGCGGGTCTACGTCCTGCACGTTCGCGGTCCAGCTGTTCGCGTCGTGCAGGTCGGGCACGAGCCCGCCCGCGTCGATCGCGGTGCCGGCGGCGAGGCGCTCGAGCGAGGAGGAGCCCGGCGCCAGGGCCAGCGCGGTGAGGTCGTCGGCGGTGAGCGCGCCGGTCGCGCCGGCCGCGGCGGTGAGGATCGGGTGACTGGTGACGGATGCCGCGAGCGCGGTCGGGTGCGCGTCGTTGGCGTGCCCGAACGTCACGATCTCCGGGATGCTGCCCTCCGGCAGCGGAGACTGCTCCGCCAGGGCCAGCATCGAGTAGGAGCCGGGGGAGCGGCGCACGGTCTGGGCGGCGTTGTTGATCAGGATGTCGAGCGGTCCGGCCGCCGCCACGGAGTCGGCCAGGCCGATCACCTGAGCCGGGTCGCGCAGGTCGATACCCACGATCCGCAACCGGTGCAGCCAGTCGGCGGAGTCCGGCATGGCGCTGAACCGGCGCACCGCATCCCGCGGGAACCGGGTGGTGATGGTCGTGTGGGCGCCGTCGCGCAGCAGGCGCAGGGCGATGTACATGCCGATCTTGGCGCGGCCGCCGGTGAGCAGGGCGCGCTTGCCGGTCAGGTCGGTGCGGGCATCCCGTTTCTGGTGGCTCATGGCCGCGCAGCCGGGGCACAGCTGGTGGTAGAACGCGTCGACGAGGGTGTACTTCTGCTTGCAGATGTAGCAGGCCCGGGGCACGAGCAGTTCGCCGGCCGACGCCCGATCGGTGCCGAGGCGCAGCTGGGCGCCGATGGTCTCGTCGTCGATCCGGGTGCGGGCGCCGGTCGCGGTCGCGGCGATGACCTCCCGGTCGGCGTCCGCGATCGCCTGGCGCTTCTCGCCGCGGCGCACCATTTTGACGGACTTGAACATCTTGGCGGTGGCCTGCCGCACGGTGACGAAGTCCGGGTCCTCCGGGTCGATCTCGCTGAGCGAGGCGAGGACCCGCAGGGCGATCGCCATCTCCGCGGGGTCGATGCCCGGTGCGGGCTCTGCCGCGGGCTCGGTCGAAGGCGTGGTGGTCATCCGCCAATTCTACGACGGCCCCCTGAGACGACTGTTGCCCGGCCGGACAACTGGTGCCGGTGTAGCGGCACCTGTTGTCCGTCCGGGCAACAGCGGTGAAGCGAGCTGGTGGAGCGGGTGTGGCTAGACCTTCAGGGTCTCCGGCGCAGGAGTGGAGTCGAGTTCCGTCGCGAGCGAGGACAGGTCCATCGACGAGGTGGCCGGCTCATACGTTTCGTCGAACGGCATTTCGTCGGTGTCCAGGTCGGGGTTGTCGTCCTGGTTGGCGACCAGCTCGCGGGCCTCGAAGACCGAATTCACGCTGGGCATCGAGCCCAGCAGCGGGCGTCCGGCAGACTCGCGCAGGAAGAAGATCGCGATTCCACCGACGACGGATGTGCCCATCAGGTAGTAGGCCGGCATCATGTCGTTCCCGGTCCCGGCAATGAGCGCCGCGATGATGAACGGCGTGGTGCCGCCGAAGATGGCGACCGAGAAGTTGTACGCGATGCCCATGGCGCCGTAACGACTTTCGGTCGGGAACAGCGCCGGCAGGGCCGAGGCCAGGTTGGCGACGTAGAACGTGACGGGCAGGGCGATCAGGGCCAGGCCGAGCAGCGTCGACCAGATCTCACCGACACCGATCAGCAGGAACGCGGGGATGGAGAGCACCACGGCACTACCGGCGCCCATCCAGAGCACCGGGCGGCGGCCGATCTTGTCCGACAGTCGGCCGGCGAGGGGGATGCAGAACGACATGATCACGAGGATGGGGATGGTCAGCAGTGTGCCGTGCAGCTCGTCGTAGCCCTTGGTGGCGGTGAGGTACGTCGGCATGTAGGAGGTCAGGGCGTAGCCGAGGGTGTTCGCCGCGGCAACGAGGACCATCGCGACGATGATGCCGCGCCAGTGGTTCTTGAAAATGCTGACCGGGCCGTTCGACGCGGCGGACTCGTCGGTGAACGACGGGTCGGTGGCAGCCAGCTCCTTGGCATCCAGGGTGGCCTGGAAGGTGGGGGATTCCTCGATCTTGAGGCGGAACCAGATGGCGATCAGGCCGAGCGGTCCGGCGATGAGGAACGGGATGCGCCAGCCCCAGTCTTCCATCACGGGCTGACCCAGGGTCACCTGCAGGATCGAGACGAGCGCGGCGCCGATGGCGAAGCCGAGGTAGCTGCCCATGTCGAGCAGGCTGGCGAAGAAGCCGCGGTGCTTGTCGGGCGAGTGCTCGCTGACGAAGGTGGTCGCACCGGCGTACTCACCGCCGGTGGAGAAGCCCTGCACGAGCTTGGTGAAGACGAGCAACGCCGCGGCGAGCATGCCGACCTGGGCGTAGCTGGGCAGCAGGCCCACCGCGAAAGTGGATGCCGCCATCAGCATCAGGGTCATCGACAGCACCTTCTGGCGGCCGATCTTGTCTCCGAGCCAGCCGAAGAAGACGCCACCGAGCGGGCGGGCGATGAAGGTCGCGGCGAAGGTGCCGAGCAGGAAGAGGGTCTGCACCGTCTTGTCGGCCTCGGGCAGGAACACCGGGCCCATCGTCGTGATCAGGTAGCCGAACACGCCGACGTCGTACCATTCCATCGTGTTTCCGACGATGGTGCCGCCGAGGGCCTTCTTCAGTCTCGACTGGTCGACCACGTTGACGTGGGACACTTTTAAGCGGCGCTTGAGGAGCGTTTTCTTCGCCTTGCCGGCGGTGAGATCCGCACCGGCATTCGAATCGGTCGTGCTTGTCGTTCTGAGCATTGGAGCTTCTCTCGTGGAGATCATTTTTCGATGAAAAGTTGCGGCCCGCTTCCGGGCATAACGTACGATTTTAGCCGAAAAGTGGCCTCAACCAGACATTTCGTTTGGGATACCCGCCCTGGACAGGGGTTTACGTGGGGTCTCCGTCGCCCGTTCTCGAGTCAATCGGCGCTTAGGCTGGCACCATGGCTGACTCCGTGAAGTTCTGGTTCGACCCCTCCTGCCCCTGGGCCTGGATGACCTCCCGCTGGGTGGGGGAGGTGGCCGCCCTGCGCGGTTTCGACGTCGAGTGGAAGGTGATGAGCCTCGCCGTCCTGAACGAGGATCAGGACGTGTCAGAGGAGTACCGGGAGTTCTTCCCGCGGGCCCTCAAATACACCCGCCTGGTGCAGGCCGCGCAGGAACTGCACGGCCAGCAGACGGTCAAGGCTCTCTACGACGCCCTCGGCGCGCGCATCCACCCGGGCGGCAGCTCGAACCCCGACGAGGTCATCCCGGCGGCGCTCGCCGAAGTGGGCCTGCCGGTCGCCTTCGCCGCCTTGGCGGACAGCGAGCAATACGACGTGCAGATGCGCGCCAGCCACTTCGACGGCATGGAGCGAGTGGGGCAGGATGTGGGCACCCCCGTCATCTCCGTCAACGACGTGGCCTTCTTCGGCCCGGTCGTGTCGCCCGCGCCCACCGGCGACCAGGCGCTGGCCTTGTGGGACGGCGTGGTGGCCGTCGCCGGCTGCGAGGGCTTTTTCGAGATGAAGCGCACCCGCACCCGCGGACCCGTCTTCGCGGCCGAGTAAATAGAATTGGATCATGCGCATCCACATCGCCACTGACCACGCCGGCCTCGAATTCAGCCACCACCTGCTCACGCACCTCACCCTTGCCGGTCACGAAGTCGTGAACCACGGCCCGGTGAGCTACGACGCCCTCGACGACTACCCCGGGTTCTGCATCACCGCGGCCGAGGCCGTCGTGACCGACCTCACGCAGGGCGTAGAGGCGCTCGGCATCGTCTTCGGCGGGTCGGGCAACGGCGAGCAGATGGCGGCCAACAAGGTGAAGGGGATTCGAGCCGCTCTCGTCTGGAGCCTCAACACGGCGCGTCTCGCCCGCGAGCACAACGACGCCAACGTCATCTCCATCGGCGCCCGCCAGCACACGATCGAGGATGCCACCGACTTCATCGACGCCTTCATCGCGGAGCCGTTCCCCGGGGACGAGCGCCATGTGCGCCGGATCTCCCAGCTGGCGGAGTACGAAACGACCTGCACAATCAACGGCACGCCTCTTTCAAGCTAACCGTGCCCGAGGGTCATTCCGTCCACCGGATCGCGCGCCAGTTCGCCCGAAATTTCGTGGGCAAGCGCATCCGGCTGTCGTCCCCGCAGGGCCGCTTCGTGGACGGCGCGGCCCGGCTGGACGGTCACTCCATGACGGATGCCCGCGCCGTCGGTAAGCAAATGTTCCTGGAGTTCGACAACGGGCTGTGGTTGCGCGTGCACCTGGGTCTCTACGGTGCGTGGGATTTCGCGGGCGACATCCAGGTGGACGCCACCGTCGCATCCGCCAACGGACGCATGGGCCAGACCGGCATGCGCGGCACCGGCGACGCCGTTCTGGATTCGGCCGGCGAGAACTCGGTGCGCAGTATCGGCGCTCCCCGGCTGACCCGGCTGCGGATGGCGGAGGCCGAGAAGGTCAGCGTCGAACCCGACGGTTTCCCGCCCGACCCCATCGGCCAGGTTCGGGTTCGCCTGCTCGCCGACGACGTCGTGGCCGACCTGCGCGGGCCCACGGCCTGCGAGGTGCTCGGCCCCGACCAGGTCGAGGTCGCGATGAACCGGCTCGGCCCTGACCCGATGCTCGACGACGGCGCCGCCGCGGAGGAGCGCTTCGTCAGCGCGGTGCGCAAGAAACCGACGCCGATCGGCCGGCTCCTGATGGACCAATCCGTGGTCAGCGGGATCGGCAACGTGTACCGCGCCGAGCTCCTGTTCCGGGCGGGCATCAATCCATACGCCCCCGGGAAGTCGCTTCGCGACGAGCAGGCGCGGGCCCTCTGGCGGGACTGGGCCCACCTGCTGAAGATCGGCGTCTCCACCGGCCAGATGATGACGATGGACGACCTGGGCGACGAAGACTACGTTCTCGCCATGCGCAACCGGGCCGACCGGCACTGGGTGTACAAACGCGAAGGGCTGCCATGCCGGATCTGCGGCACGCACATCACCCTGGAGGAGATGGCCGCCCGCAAGCTCTACTGGTGCCCGCGGTGCCAGTCCTGACCCCCGGCCCGCAGCCCCACCGAACGGGAGCCCGATGAGACACAATCCCAGTTTCGCCCTCGACGATCCGGATGAGGTCAAGCGCCTGATCCGCGAGAACCCGTGGGCGAGCATGATCAGTCACACCTCCGCGGGCGAGCTGGTGGCGTCGCATTACCCGGTGATCCTCGACGAGGACGCCGAGGGCATCGTGTTGCTCAGCCATGTCGGCCGGCCCGACGAGGCGCTGCACGAACTCGGCCGGCACGAACTGCTGGTCATCATCCAGGGCCCGCACGGGTACATCTCCCCGGGCTGGTACGACGGGCCCGCGGATGCCCCCACCCCGGCCGTGCCGACCTGGAATTTCGTCACCGCCCACCTGCACGGCACCCCGGAGCTGCTCAGCGACGAGGAGAACCTGCGCGTGCTCGACCGGCTCGTCGACCATTTCGAAGAACGGATGCCTGAGCCGCGTCGCCTCAACGGCACGCCCGCGAGCTCCGCCTACGCCGCCCGCATCGTCGGCGGCACGGTCGGCTTCCGGCTCCGGGTGAGCCGCCTCAGTGCGAAGAGCAAGCTGAGCCAGAACAAGCCGGCGGAGACGGTGGCGCGCATCCTGGCCGAACTCGACGGGGACGGCCCCTACGCGAGCCCGGCGCTCGCCGCCGAGATGCGCCGCGTGCACGACCCGGTTCCGCCCGTCACCTACGCGCCCCTCGGCGCGGAGCCGTCCGGCCCGCAGGGACACGACCGGTGACGCCCGGGGACTCCGAGTCGCTGGTGCTCCGGAACGCCCGGCTTCCCGGCAGCGACGAACGGGTCGACGTGGAGATCGTGGACGGCCGGATCCGGCGGATCGGCTACCTCGGAATGGTGGGACCCGGCATCCGTGCGGTGGATCTCGCCGAACGGTGGCTGATCCCCGGTCTCTGGGACAATCATGTGCACTTCAGCCAGTGGGCGCAGACCGCGCGACGGCTGGACCTATCCGGCGCCGGCAGCGCCGCCGAGGTGGCTGCCCTGGTCGCCGCGCGCGTGCCGGACCTGGCGGCGGGCGAGGGCCTGGTCGGTTTCGGGTTCAGGGACGGCCTCTGGCCGGATGTCCCGGCCCGGGCCACGCTCGACGCGGTCACCGGCCCCGTGCCGGCCGTGCTGATCAGCGGCGACCTGCACTCCTGCTGGCTGAACTCGGCCGCGCTGGCGCAGCACGGGTTCGCCGACCATCCGACCGGCCTGCTCCGCGAGGACGACTGCTTCGCCGTGGTGCGGGCGCTGGCCGCGGTGCCCGACCGGGTGATGGACGGGTGGGCGGACGCCGCGGCCCGGGCCGCGGCGGCCCGCGGGGTCGTCGGCATCGTCGAGATGGAGATGGCCTGGAACCTCGACACGTGGCGGCGCCGCATCCAGGCCGGCACGGATGCGCTCCGGGTCGAGTTCGGCATCTACACCCCGCAGCTCGGCCGGGCGGTCGAGCAGGGACTCCGCAGCGGGGACGTGATCGCGGGGACCGGTGGGCTCCTCACGGTGGGTCCCTACAAGGTCATCACCGACGGGTCGCTCAACACCCGCACCGCCTTCTGCTTCGACGAGTACCCCGGCCTGGAGGGGCAGCCCGGCTCGCGCGGGTCGCTCAACGTGCCGCCCGAGGAACTGCTCGACCACCTGCGGGTGGCGACGGAGGCCGGCATCCGCCCCGCCGTGCACGCCATCGGCGACCACGCGAACAGCCTCGCGCTCGACGCCTTCGAACGGCTCGGCTGCTCGGGCAGCATCGAGCACGCGCAACTGCTCGCCCCCGCCGACATCGCCCGTTTCGCCCGGCTGGGCGTGGTGGCCAGTGTGCAGCCCGAGCACGCCCTGGACGACCGCGACGTCGCCGACCGGTACTGGGCCGGCCGCACCGACCGGGCCTTCGTGCTGGCCAGCCTGTTGCGCGCCGGCGCGACCCTCGCGCTCGGGTCGGACGCCCCGGTGGCGCCGCTGGACCCCTGGGTGAGCCTGGCCGCTGCGGTCGGCCGCACCCGCGACGGGCGCGAACCCTGGCACGCCGAGCAGGCGATCTCCCGGCAGGCGGCGCTCGCCGCGTCCGCGCGCGGCCGGCACCGCGTGCTGGTGGGGGACGTCGCCGACCTCGCCGTGTGCGAGACCGACCCGTTCGTCGCCTCCGTCGGCGACCTCCGACGGATGCCCGTGGCCGCCACGCTGCTGGCCGGCCGGTTCACGCACGACCGGCTCTGACCGTCCGGCCCGGGGCCGGCGCCCGGGTCGCGGCGCAGGTTGTGGCAGCGGGCGCAGGTTCCAACCTGAGCCGCGAGCCACAACCTGCGCCGCGAGTGCTGGTCCCGCGGCACCGGGGCTTGATTTCGCCTGCCGAGGAATGGGACACGGGCCCCGGAAGGGGCAGACTTGACCCATGAGCGTGATCGAGAATTCCAAGCTGGCCATCATCGGAGCGGGAGCGGTGGGGTCCTCCCTCGCCTACGCCTCCCTGATCCGTCAATCGGCGCGCGAAGTCGTGCTCTACGACATCAACGGGCCCAAGGTCGAGGCCGAGGTGCTCGACCTGGCCCACGGCACCCAGTTCACCGGTGCCTCCTGCGTGGCCGGCGGCAGCGACCTCGACGCGATCGCGGGGGCGAACATGGTCGTCATCACCGCCGGCGCGAGGCAGCACCCGGGCCAGTCCCGGCTCGAGATGGCCGGTGTCAACGTCGGCATCCTGCGGGAACTGATGCCGAAACTCGTCGAGCGCGCCCCCGACGCCATCTACATGCTGGTCACCAACCCCTGCGACGTGCTGGCCTACGCGGCACGCGAGTTCAGCGGGCTGCCGGCCTCGCGGGTCTTCGGCTCCGGCACGGTCCTGGACTCGTCACGGCTGCGCTGGATGCTGGCGCACCGGGTCGGGGTCGCGATCGCCAATGTGCACGCGGTCATCGTCGGCGAGCACGGCGACTCGGAGTTCCCACTCTGGTCCCAGGCCCGGATCGGCCCGATCTCGATGGCCGAGTGGGTTCAGGACGCGATCTCGCCGAAGGGCCTGGTTCCCTTCTCCGAATCGGAATTCGACGCGATCACCGAGAGTGTGAAGTCCGCGGCCTACAAGGTGATCGAGGGCAAGGGCGCGACCAACTACGCGATCGGGCTGTCCGGCGCCCGGATCGTCGAGGCCGTGCTCCGTGACGAGGGCGCCGTGCTGCCCGTGAGTTCGGTGCTCACCGACTACCGCGGCGTCAGCAACGTGGCCCTCTCGGTGCCGAGCGTGATCAACGCCGACGGGGTCTCTCGGGTGATCGAGGTGCCCTTCAGCGAGAAGGAGCAGGAACTGTTCGAGCACTCGGCGGCGACTCTGCGCCAGACGCTGGACGGACTCGGCCTGAAGTGAGCGATGTTGTGGAGGGGATGACGGGAATCGAACCCGCGCCATCAGTTTGGAAAACTGAGGCTCTACCATTGAGCTACATCCCCCGAGCGCAGTCTCCCGCGCACTCACACAGCGTAGTACACGTTGGCGGGTGCTCGCTGCACAGGGGGACCCGCGACATCCGGCCCGTGCAGTAGACTAACCGAGGTCATTCTGCGTGAAGTGCGATCCTTGCACGCCTCGCGGACGGCACCACCGGGTTGAGACAGTGTCCGGGGCGTAGCTCAGCTTGGTAGAGCGCTCGGTTTGGGGCCGAGAGGTCGCAGGTTCGAATCCTGTCGCCCCGACCATCATCCCCCCATACATCGGTCGAACACAGGAGATTGCCACGTGAAGTCCACGGTAGAAAAGCTGAGCCCCACTCGCGCCAAGGTCACCATCTCGGTGACTCCCGAGGAGCTGAAGCCCAGCATCACCCACGCCTACGGTCACATCGCCGAGGACATCAACATTCCCGGCTTCCGCAAGGGCAAGGTTCCGCCCGCCATCATCGACCAGCGCGTCGGTAAGTCGGCCGTGCTCGAGCACGCCGTCAACGAGAGCCTCGACGGCTTCTACCGCACCGCGGTCACCGAGCACAAGCTGCGCCCCCTCGGCCGCCCCGAGGCCGACATCGTCGAATGGCCCAGCGACAAGGACTTCTCCGGAGACCTGCAGCTGTCCATCGAGGTTGACGTGCGCCCCGAGATCGACCTGCCCAACTACTCCGGCCTGAAGCTCACCGTCGACGCCGTCGAGGTGTCCGACGAAGAGGTCGCCGAGGAGCTCGACAACCTGCGCAGCCGCTTCGGCACGCTCATCACCGTCGACCGCCCCGCCACCACGGGCGACTTCGCCCAGATCGACCTGATCGCCGCGATCAGCGGCGTCGAGGTCGACAACGCCAGCGGGATCTCCTACGAGGTCGGCTCCGGCGACCTCATCGACGGTATCGACGAGGCGCTCGACTCCCTCAGCGCCGGCGAGACCACCACCTTCAACTCGAAGCTCATGGGCGGCGAACACGAGGGCGAGACCGCTGAGATCACCGTCACCGTCATCGCCGTCAAGGAGCGTGAGCTTCCCACCGCCGACGACGACTTCGCGCAGATCGCCAGCGAATTCGACACCATCGCCGAGCTCACCGACAGCCTGAAGGTCAACGTCGAGCGCTCCAAGGTCTTCGGCCAGGGCACGCAGGCTCGCGAGAAGCTCGTTGAGCAGCTCCTCGAGTCGGTCGAGGTCCCGATCCCGACCGCGATCATCGAAGACGAGGTTCGTCGCCACCTCGAGGGCGAGAACCGCCTCGAAGACGTCGAGCACCGCGCCGAGGTCACCGAATCCAGCGAGAAGACCTTCCGCCAGCAGATCCTGCTCGACACGATCGCCGAGGCCGAGAAGGTCCAGGTCAGCCAGGACGAGCTGACTCAGTACCTGATCCAGGGTGCCAGCCAGTACGGCATGGACCCGAGCGAGTTCGTCCAGGCGCTCAGCGGCAACGGCCAGATCCCGTCGATGGTGGCCGAGGTCGCCCGCAACAAGGCCCTCGCCATCGCCCTGGGCAAGGCCGAGGTCGTAGACACCAACGGCAACGCCGTCGACCTGTCCGAGTTCGTCGCCGTCCCGGACGAGGACGAAGACGAAGACGACGAGATCGAGGAAGACGACTCGGACGCCGAGGCCGTCGCAGCCGAGGCCGACGCCGAGGCCAAGGCCGCCGAGGCCAAGGCCGCCAAGGCAAAGGCTGCCAAGGCCGCCAAGGCCAAGGCCGCAGCGGCGAAGAAGAAGGCCGCCGCCGCCAAGGAGTAGCACCACCCCCGCTCACGCGCGCCGACGGGCCGGATGTCACAGACATCCGGCCCGTTTCGCGTTTGCCCTGACGAATTCGACGGAGATTCTCCGGTTCTGGACTGGTTTGGGCCGTATTCGGGGTTTTTAGAGCAGGATCTCCGTCGAATTGGTTCAGAGCGACGGATGCGCGGGGTCCGGCAGCACGGATGCGCGGGGCCCGGCGGGGCGGCCCGGCGCGGCGCGTTATCTGCCGAGGGCGAACACAGCAGTTCCGGAGCGTTGGCTCCTATAGATTCAATCTGAAGCGACAAGTGAAACGGAGCGCGACATGGCCGATATGACACCTACACCCGGCGTTTTTGACCGACTGCTGAAAGACCGCATCATCTGGCTCGGTTCCGAGGTTCGGGATGAGAACGCCAACGAGATCTGTGCCAAGATCCTGCTGCTGGCCGCAGAGGATTCGGAGCGGGACATCTTCCTGTACATCAACTCGCCCGGTGGCTCGATCACGGCTGGGATGGCGATCTACGACACGATGAAGTTCGTACCCAACGACATCGTCACCGTCGGCATCGGCCTTGCCGCGTCGATGGGCCAGTTCCTGTTGTCCTCCGGTAGCAAGGGCAAGCGCTACATCACCCCGAACGCCCGCGTCCTGCTGCACCAGCCGTCCGGCGGTTTCGGTGGCACGGCCGCCGACATCCAGACCCAGGCCAAGGTGATCCTGGACATGAAGAAGCGGATGGCCGAACTGACGGCAGAGCAGACCGGCAAGTCGGTCGAGCAGGTCCTCATCGACAACGACCGCGACAACTGGTTCACCGCCCAGGAGGCCGTAGCATACGGCTTCGTCGACCACCTGCGCGAATTCGCGTCGGATGTGGTCGGCGGCGGCGGCACCGACGACTCAGTGAACAAGAAGTAGGACGGGCAGAAACGACATGGAATTCACGAATTTTGGTCACCAGGCCGGTGGCCGCGCCCCGCAGTCGCCCGAGGCCCGCTACATCCTCCCCACGTTCGAAGAGCGCACCGCCTACGGCTACAAGCGTCAGGACCCCTACGCGAAGCTGTTCGAGGACCGCATCATCTTTCTCGGCGTGCAGGTCGACGATGCCTCGGCCGACGACGTCATGGCCCAGCTTCTCGTGCTGGAGAGCCAGGACCCCGATCGCGACATCGTGATGTACATCAACTCCCCGGGTGGTTCCTTCACCGCGATGACGGCCATCTACGACACGATGCAGTACATCCGGCCGCACATCCAGACGGTCTGCCTCGGCCAGGCGGCCTCCGCCGCTGCGGTGCTGCTTGCCGGTGGAACGCCCGGAAAGCGTCTCGCGCTGCCGAACGCGCGCATCCTCATCCATCAGCCTTCGGCCGGCGGTCAGGGAGGCGGGCAGGCATCCGACATCGAGATCCAGGCCGCCGAGATCCAGCGGATGCGTGAGTGGCTGGAATTCACCATCTCCCACCATTCCAACCGCACGGCGGAGCAGGTTCACAAGGACATCGACCGCGACAAGATCCTCGGCGCGGCCGAAGCGCTCGAGTACGGCCTGATCGACCAGATCCTGACCAGCCGCAAAAACGTGCCGACGCTCGTCAAATAAGGCACAGAACATGAACGCGACGGATGCCCGGCGGCAGGTTCGCCGGGCATCCGTCGCGTTCGGCACATCGGGACCCTCCCGCCCCACGGGCACCGGGATCGTTATCCGACGCATCCGCGTAGCCTGCACCCCAGCGTCACAGGCACAAGCTAGGCTCAATGCAGCTAATCAGTCAAGGCAGCTAATCGATGGAGGAGGCTGACGGATGGCCCGAATAGGCGAAAGCGCCGACCTGTTGAAGTGCTCTTTCTGCGGGAAGAGCCAGAAGCAGGTCCAGCAGCTCATTGCGGGCCCCGGCGTGTACATCTGCGACGAATGCGTCGAACTGTGCAACGAGATCATCGAGGAGCGCCTGGCCGAAGCCGGCGCCGAAGAGGGTGCCGGCGAGTTTGAACTGCCCAAGCCGAAAGAGATCTTCGGCTTCCTCGAGGAATACGTCATCGGGCAGGAAGCAGCCAAGCGCGCCCTGGCCGTCGCCGTCTACAACCACTACAAGCGCGTGCGTTCCCGCGCGACCCTCACGGCCGCCGACGCCATCCACGATGATGTCGAGATCGCCAAGTCGAACATCCTGCTGATCGGCCCCACCGGGTGCGGCAAGACCTATCTCGCGCAGACCCTGGCCAAGCGCCTCAACGTGCCTTTCGCCGTGGCGGATGCGACGGCCCTGACCGAGGCCGGCTACGTCGGCGAAGACGTGGAGAACATCCTCCTCAAGCTGATCCAGGCGGCCGACTATGACGTCAAGCGCGCCGAGACCGGCATCATCTACATCGACGAGATCGACAAGATCGCCCGCAAGGCCGAGAATCCCTCGATCACCCGCGACGTGTCCGGTGAGGGTGTGCAGCAGGCCCTGCTGAAAATCCTCGAGGGCACCGTGGCGTCGGTCCCGCCGCAGGGCGGCCGCAAGCATCCGCACCAGGAATTCATCCAGATCGACACGACCAATGTGCTGTTCATCGTGGCCGGCGCCTTCGCGGGCCTGGACGACATCATCTCGACCCGGGCCGGCAAGAAGGGCATCGGTTTCGGGGCGCCCCTCCACAGCAAGGGCGACGACGTCAACCTGTTCAGCGAGGTGCTGCCCGAAGACCTGCACAAGTTCGGGCTGATCCCCGAGTTCATCGGCCGGCTTCCCGTGGTCACGACGGTCACGCAGCTCGACCAGGTGGCGCTGATGCAGATCCTGACCGTGCCGAAGAACGCCCTCGTGCGCCAGTACCAGCGCATGTTCGAACTCGACGGCGTCGAACTCGAATTCGAGCAGCCGGCCCTCGAGGCCATCGCCGACCTGGCGGTGCTCCGCAAGACCGGTGCCCGTGGTCTGCGCGCGATCATGGAAGAGGTTCTCGGGCCGATCATGTTCGAGGTGCCGTCCAGCTCCGAGGTTGCGCGGGTAGTCGTGACCCGGGCCGCGGTTCTCGACAACGCCGAACCGACGATCGTGCTGCACAAGCCCCGCCGGGTGGAGAAGTCCGCCTAACCTCGGTTCTTCCCTGCCTCGCTGCCCCGCCACCCACTGCCCCGCCGCCCGCAGCCCCGCCGCCCGCAGCCCCGCCTCCCTCTGACGCCGGAGATCCGAGTACCAGCCCCTCTTCGCCGGCGTCGTGGCGGCCATCACCGGTTTCGCCAGCTCGTTCGTGCTCGTCATCGCGGGGCTGCAGGCGGTCGGGGCGAACGACGCCCAGGCCGCCTCCGGACTGCTCGCCCTGTGCCTGCTGGTCGGGATCACCTGTGTGCTGCTGCCGTGGTACTTCAAGATGCCGATCTCCTTCGCCTGGTCCACCCCCGGCGCGGCTCTGCTCATAGCGGCGGGGGAGACCACGAACGATTTCGCCGCCGCCGCGGGCGCGTTCCTCGTCTGCGGGGCCCTGATCGTGCTGAGCGGGCTGTGGTCGGCGCTCGGGCGGGCCATCACCAGCATCCCCAAGACGATCGCGAGTGCCATGCTCGCGGGCATCCTGTTCCCGATCTGCCTGGCGCCGGTGACGGCATCCGTGCAACAGCCGCTGCTCGCGGTGCCCGTAGTCGTGGTCTGGCTGGTCGTGTTTCGGCTCGCGCGCCCCTGGGCCGTGCCGGCGGCCATGGTCGTGGCGGCGATCGGGGTTGCCCTCACGGCGGGCACGGACTGGCTGACCGCCTCGTCGTCCGCACCCGGCCTGGTCTTCACGCCGCCCGTGTTCGACCCGGTGGTCATCGTGAGCCTCGGGCTCTGGCTCGGCGGCGGCCGGCCTCGCACCGCTCCCGTCGGTGCCTCCTGACCAATTCGACGGAATTTTGGCTCTCCTGCTGCATCTGTGGGTCTTTCGGAGCGCCTTAACGGCCGCACGCCGCTTCCTGTCTAGGTTTCTGACTGTCAAGGAAAGAAACTTT
>NZ_SOGW01000035.1:0-40920 GCF_004403075.1 Cryobacterium sp. TMT2-10
TGCGGGACGCTCCGGTGCCGGCCACTCCGACGCCGCTCGGTCCGGCGCGAGCCGCTCCGGCGAGCAGGCCGGGGGCCGCCCGCCACGCTCCCGCACCCGCGTCGGCTCGGGCACGAACCCGGATGCCCCGGCCACCGCGCCCGCCGCCGGGACCCACGATGGCGGAGGAGCCGAGCACCACGACGGCAACAGCGCACCGCGCCGCCGCAGCCGTACCCGTCGCCACGCCCCGCAGGCCGGCACCCCCAGCTAACCAGCTGCTGCGGACACGACAGCGCCCCCGCTTCGGCGGGGGCGCTGTCGTGTCCGCGCCCCCTGGTCGATCGCCACGCGTCAAGCCGGTCGAGACCCCGCGCTCCAGCGGTTGCCGGCCCCGCGGCATCCCTCGTGCTCGCGGCGCACCTTGCGGCTCGCGGCGCACGTTAGACCATGCGCCCCGGGCCACATCGTGCGCCCCCAGACCGGCCACCGGATGCTGACCGCCCGGACCGGACGTGCGCAGGGTGGCCGGAACCCTGCACGCGGCATCCGTTGCAACGACAGTCGTCGAATCGGAAACGCTGTATCCGTCGTTACCTAAACTCGGGCATATTCGCGACACGCCGCCTTCGCGAGCGGCTCAGACCGCGTGGCGCGAAAAAGTTCGAGTAAAGAAACGCTGACGGACGCTGAGCTGCCCGACCGTAGACCCCTCCGATTCCCGACCGACATCCGGTCTGGACTCCTCCCCGTCCTCATCCCCGTCCACCTACCGGTCCACCTAAGTGCCGACGGCCGAACGAATTCGACGGAGATTTTGCATTAAAAAGCCCAATTTCGGCCTGAAATGGCCGGTTCGCCTCAAAATCTCCGTCGAATTGGTTCGGAGCTCGTGTTTGGGAGCGGGGGCGGGGGCGGGAGCGGGGGGCGGGAGCGGGGACGGGGACGGCGGGAGCGGGAGCGGGGACGGCGGGAGCGGGAGCGGGCGTCAGCCGTAGACCGGCTCGGCACCCGTGGCCTGCTCGATGATGCGCTCGAGTACCTCGGGAGCGGTCGTGTTCTCCCCCAGGCGGTTGGGCTTGCCCTCGCCGTGGTAATCGCTGGACCCGGTGACGAAGAGTCCGTACTTCTCGGCGAGCTCGTAGAGCCTGGCTTTCGCCTCCGGCCGGTTCTCCCGGTGCTCGAGCTCGAGGCCGAACAGTCCAGCCTCGACCAGCCGGGCCAGGTTCGCTTCCTGGATCACGTCGTCCACGCCCCGCGTCGCCGGGTGCGCGATGACCGGCACTCCCCCGGCGGCCCGCACCAGGGCGATGGCCCGCTGCGGTTCGGGCGCGTAGTGCGGCTGGTAGTAGCCGGCGTCCCAGTGCAGGATGCCCGCGAACGCCTCACTCCGGGTGAGCGCGAAGCCGCGCGCCACCAGGGCGTCGGCGATGTGCGGGCGGCCGACCGTCGCATCCGGGGTCGTCTGCTCGAGCACGTCGTCCCAGGTGAGGGCGTAGTCGGCGCCGATGCGTTCCACCATCTGCTCGGCGCGCACGAGCCGGGCCTGCCGCACGCGGGCGGTCTCGGCCACGATGCCGGCGTCGGACGGGTCGAACAGGTAGGCCAGCATGTGCACGCTGGCGAACCCCACCCGGGTGCTGAACTCCATGCCGGGAATGAGCGTGATCCCCTCGGCGCGCGCGGCGCCGGCGGCCTCGACCCAGCCGGCGGTGGAGTCATGGTCGGTGAGGGCGACCGTGCCGAGTCCGGCGGCCTTGGCGGCCCGCACGAGCTGCGACGGGGTTTCGGTGCCGTCGGAGACACTCGAGTGCGTATGCAGGTCAATCGGACTGCGGAATCGACGCTCACCTGGCATCCCCCCATGTTAGTTGCAGCCGCGCGGGTGCAGGCGTGTGGGCACCGCCGCGGTGCTGCAGCCGCAACGACGGAGGCTTCGCCCAGCCGGCTCGTCTAGCGTGGTCTGGCCATGACCCGACTGCTGACCGCCCTGACCGTTCCACTCGTCCTGGCGACCGCCGCCGCGCTGGCCGTGCTCGGCTGGCCGCAGTTGTTCAGGCTGCAGAACACCTGGGTGGCCGCGCACGCCGTGTCCCTGCGCGGACTCGAGGCGGCCGTGGCCGTCGGTGCCGTGGTGCTGGCCCTCGTGCTGTTGCTGTTCACGCGCGCCCGCCCGCTTCGTCGCCTGCTCGGCGCCCTGATCGTGCTCCTGCTGCTGTTCGGCGCCGGCAACGCGGGCCTCCTGATCGTGCGCGGGCTCGGCACCCGGGTACCTGCCACTGCCGCCACTGCCACAGCCACCGAGACGACGGATGCCGTCACCGTGCTCAGCTGGAACACGCTCGGCGACGCTCCGGGTGCCGCCGCCATCGCAGCGCTCGCCCTCGAGCAGGGCGCCGACGTCGTGACCCTGCCGGAGACCACCGAGGCGACCGGGGAGGCCGTCGCGGAGGCCATGAAGGCCGGCGGACGCCCGATGTGGGTGCACACCCTCGCCTTCGACCAGATCTCGAAGGCACGCTCCACGACCCTGCTGATCAGCCCGGACCTCGGCGACTACAGGGTTGCGAACGCGGCCGGTTCCGGGCCGCCGGGCAACACGAACGTTCTGCCCACGGTGGTCGCGGTCCCGGCCGACGGCACCGGTCCGACCATCATCGCCGTGCACGCCGTCGCCCCGATCCGGTTCGAGATGTCCAACTGGCGCTCGGACCTCGACTGGCTGGCCACCCAGTGCGGCGGCGGGAATGTGATCATGGCCGGGGATTTCAATGCGACGGTTGACCATTTGAGCGGCCGGGAGGCATCCGTGGGCGCCGTTCTCGGCCGCTGCCGGGACGCCGGCCTGGCGACGGGCTCGGGCGCGGTGGGCACCTGGCCGGCTTTCGCGCCTGCCCTGCTCGGCGCCCCGATCGACCACGTGCTCTCGACCCCGAACTGGCAGACGCAGAGCATGAGGGTGATCGAGACCGAGGATGCCGCAGGCAGCGATCACCGCCCCCTCGTCGCCACGCTCTCCCCCGCCCCTTGATCCCGCCCCTTGATCCCGCCCCCTGAACCCGCCCGCCTGATCCCGCCCCCGGAATCCGCCCGCTTGATCCCCGATCGGCCCGGCCAGAGTGCCCGTTTCGGTCGAGAGTGGCCGGTGCGCGGGTCACTCTCGACCGGAACAGGCACTATGCGGGGAGCAATGGGACAATGGCCGTATGGCTCATTCCACCGAAACCGCGATCACCCCCGCCCCGCGCACGAACGAGAACCGCTCGACCACGCCCGGTTCGGCGGGGTTCAAGGACTACATCTCCAGCGGCTGGGCCGAACGCGCCGAGGTCGTGCCGCCGGCGCGTGAGCAGGCAGGCTTCGCCGCCGCCCGCCGCGCCCGCCTCTCCGCGATGTACCCGGGGCAGCGCCTGATCGTCCCGGCCGGACGTCTGAAGCAGCGTTCCAACGACACCGATTACGCGTTCCGCGCGCACTCTGCGTTCGCCCACCTCACCGGGTGGGGCAGCGACGCCGAGCCCGGCGCCGTGCTGGTGCTCGAGCCCACTGCCGACGGCCACGACGCGACCGTCTACTTCCGTGAGCGCGCCGGGCGCGACTCGGACGAGTTCTACGCCAACTCCGAGATCGGCGAGTTCTGGATCGGCCCGCGCCCGTCGATCGCCCAGGTCGCCGGTGACCTCGCGGTCTCCGTGCGCGGCATCGCCGACCTGGCCGCCGTCTTCGCCGCGGTCGACACCGAAACGCTCGTGCTGAGGGAGGCCGACCCGGCCCTGACCGACGACGTGGACGAGGCCCGCCTCCGCTTCGCCGCCGAGAAGGTGCTCACCACGAACGCGGCCGATTCCCCGTTCAGCCTCGAGATCAACGCCGAACACGAACCGGACGACCACTTCGCTCGGGACCTGTCCGAGTTGCGCCTGGTCAAGGATTCCTACGAGATCGCCCAGATGCGCCTCGCCGTGGCGGCCACCGCGCGCGGCTTCGAGGACGTCATCCGCGACCTGCCCCGCTCGAGCGCGCACCTGCGCGGCGAACGACTGGTCGAGGGCGTGTTCAACACCCGCGCCCGGTCCGACGGGAACGCCGTCGGCTACGACACCATCGCGGCCTCCGGCCCGCACGCCTGCATCCTGCACTGGACCCGCAACGACGGCGCCGTGGTGCCGGGCGACCTGATCCTGATCGACGCCGGCGTCGAGGTCGACAGCTACTACACCGCCGATATCACCCGCACACTGCCCGTGGACGGCACCTTCACCGAGGTGCAGCGCCGCGTCTACGAGGCCGTGCGCGAGGCAGCGGATGCCGCGTTCGCCGTCGCGAAACCCGGCGCGGTGTTCCGCGACGTGCACGCCGCCGCGATGGAGGTCATCGCCCGCCGCACCGCGGAGTGGGGCATGCTACCCGTCACCGCCGAGGAAGCCCTGCTGCCCGACAACGGCCACCACCGCCGGTACATGGTGCACGGCACCAGCCACCACCTGGGCCTCGACGTGCACGACTGCGCCCAGGCACGCCGCGACATGTACATGGACGGCGTGATCGAGCCCGGCATGGTGTTCACGATCGAACCCGGCCTGTACTTCCAGCCCGACGACCTGACGGTGCCCTTGGAATACCGCGGCATCGGGGTGCGCATCGAGGACGACGTGCTGATCACCGCCGACGGCCCCGAGAACCTCTCGGCCGGCATCCCCCGCTCCGCGGCCGACGTCGAGGCCTGGATCGCGACCCTCACCGCCTAAAGCCCTTCTCGCCCGTCGCGAGAGCGCGAAGAACGCCCCTTCACGAACCGTGAAGGGGCGTTCTTGCGTTGCAGCCGGCGCCGCTACACGCTGTCGCGGGACGGCGGCGCGAACGGGGCTGCGGGCGGCGCAGCGGGCGGCTCGGTCGGCGGGGCGGCGGAGTACGGCGGCTCCGACGGATGCGGCAGGGGCGCCGCGGCGACGTCGGCGACGTGCCCGTGCAGGAGGTTGCGCGCCCGATTGACCAGGGCCGACTCGACGATCACCTGGTAGTTGCTCGCGATGACCTGCATGGTGGAGGTGAAGTCGCGGCGGCGACGGTTGAGCCCGTAGCTGACCAGCCCGAACAGCATGCCGAACCCGGCGCCGATCAGCACGGCGGCCAGCACGAACGGCAGGCCGGCCCCGGCGGGCGAGAAGATGAAGAACAGCAGTCCGAAGAAGACGCCCAGCCAGGCCCCGGATGCCGCCCCGGCGAGCGCGACGCGCCCCCAGGTGAGTTTGCCGGTGACCCGCTCGACGCTCTTGAGGTCGTTTCCGACGATGGAAAGCTGCTTCACGGGGAAGTCGGCCTTCGCCAGCTGGTCCACGGCTTCCTGCGCCTCGAAGTACGTCGCATACGTCGCCAGGACCTCGCCTTTGGGCAGAACGGGGAACAATGCGGGGCTCCGCCCGCCGAACGGACTCTGGTTACTCATGGCGCCATTCTCCCACAGGACCGATATCCCCTGAAGGTGGCCTAGATTTGTACTGTGAGTGCCACCAGAGTCTTTGTTGCCCGTTTGGCCGGGTGTACCGTTTTCGACCCCGCGGGAGACCGCGTGGGCAAGGTCCGCGACGTGTTGGTGGTCTACCGAAAAAACGACCCGCCCCTCGTCGTCGGCCTGATCGTGGAGATCCCGGGCAAACGCCGCGTGTTCGTCTCCATCGGACGGGTCACCAGCATCGGCTCCGGCCAGATCATCACGACCGGCCTGATCAACGTTCGCCGGTTCGAGCAGCGCGGCGGCGAAGTGCGCGTCATCGCCGAGATGCTCGGCCGCACGGTCGTCTTCAACGACGGCTCGGGCGAAGCGACGATCGAGGACGTCTCGATCGAGCAGGCCCCGCAGGGCGGCTGGGCGATCAGCCAGCTCTTCGTGCGCCGGCCCAAGACCAGCCTGTCCCTTTTCGCCAAGGGCGCCACGACCTTCGCCGCCTGGAACGAGGTGCGCGAGCAGACCACCGCCGGCCAGGCCCAGTCGGCCGAACAGCTGATCGCGACCTACTCCGACCTCAAACCAGCCGACCTCGCGAACACGCTGCTCGACCTGCCGCCGGAGCGCATGCACGAGGTCGCCGGCGAGCTGCCGGACGGCCGCCTCGCCGACGCGCTCGAGGAGATGCCCGAGCGCGAGCAGGTCAGCATCCTGACCCGGCTCGGCGACGCCCGCGCCGCCGACGTTCTCGACCACATGCAGCCCGACGACGCCGCGGACCTGATCGCGCAGCTGCCGGAAGAACTCGGCGAGCAGCTGCTCGACCTGATGGAACCGGAGGAGGCCGACGACGTCCGCTTCCTGCTGACCTACGCCCCCGACACGGCGGGCGGCCTGATGACGCCGGAGCCGATCATCGTCTCGGCCGATGCCACCGTCGCGGAGGGGCTCGCGCTCATCCGTCGCCACGATCTGGCCCCGGCCCTCGGCGCGGCCATCTGCGTCACCCTGCCGCCTTACGAGCCGCCGACCGGCCGCTTTCTCGGCATGGTGCATTTTCAACGGATGCTGCGCTACCCGCCCCACGAACGCCTCGGCACGCTGCTCGACCAGGGTCTCGATCCCGTCACCGCTGACACGTCGGCGGCGGAGGTCACCCGCATCCTCGCCAGCTACGACCTCGTCTCCGTGCCCGTCGTCGACGACAACCACCGACTCGTCGGGGTGGTGACGATTGACGATGTCCTCGACTATCTGCTGCCCGACGACTGGCGCAGCCACGACGGCAACGACGATGTGCGCCGCCGGGCCGCCGCCCGCACCGAACTGACCACGGGAAGCATCCCGCTGCAACACGGAAGGAGGACCGGCAATGGCCCGAGCTAACCGCTCCGATCTCCGTCTCGACTCACCGAAGGGTCTCCGCACCCCCGCCCTCGGCCGCAAGCGCCGCCGTAACCGCGACCGCGCCAGCCGCGACCGGTTCGGCCGCTTCACCGAGGCCATCGCCCGCGCCATGGGCACGCCCTGGTTCCTGCTCGGGCTGACCTTCTTCGCCGTGGGCTGGATCGCCTGGAACACGCTGGCCCCGCCGGCGTGGCGCTTCGACTCCGTCTCGCTCGGCTTCATCGCGCTCACCCTGGTCCTGTCGATGCAGGCCTCCTACGCGGCGCCGATGATCCTGCTGGCGCAGAACCGCCAGGACGACCGCGACCGGGTGCAGTTCGAACAGGACCGGCAGCGCGCCGAACGCAACCTCGCCGACACGGAATACCTCGCCCGCGAGGTCGTGGCCCTGCGCCTCGGGATGAAGGACCTCGCGTCGAAGGATTTCCTCCGGTCCGAACTGCGAGCCCTGCTCGAGAACCTGGAAGAACGCGAGGATCAGGACAAGCCCGCGCGGAAGCGCTCCCGCAAGGGCGACCGTGACCGCGACCGGGACGAGCGGTCGCCGGGTGCCTGATTTCTCCGCCGACCAGGTCCTGACGGCTCTGGGCCGGGTGATCGACCCCGAAATCCGCAGGCCGATCACCGACCTGGACATGGTCGCCGGGGTCGACGTCGTCGACGGCCACGCCGCCGTCGGCATCCGCCTGACCATCGCCGGTTGCCCGGCCGCCCGCCAGATCGAGCGCGACGTGCTTCAGGCCGCGGAGTCCGTGGCCGGGGCCGGCAACGTCACCGTGGACGTGACCGTGATGACCCCCGAACAGCGCCGGGCCATGACGGAGAAGCTCCGCGGCGGCGCCTCGCAGCGCAGCAACCAGTTCGGTCCCACGTCACTCACCCGGGTCTACGCCATCACCAGCGGCAAGGGCGGCGTCGGCAAGTCGACCATCACCGCGAACCTGGCCGTCGCGCTGGCCGCGCGCGGGCTGCGGGTCGGCATCGTCGACGCGGATGTCTACGGGTTCTCGATCCCCGGACTGCTCGGTCTCGTCACCGCGCCCTCCCCCGAGACGGGCAAGGCCGCCGCGGTGAAGCCGACCCAGGTGGGCGAGATGATCCTGCCGCCGATCGCCTTCGACGTGAAGGTCATCTCGATCGGCATGTTCGTCGAGGACGCGTCCGTCGCGGTGGCCTGGCGCGGTCCGATGCTGCACCGCACCATCACCCAGTTCCTCACCGACGTCTACTTCGGAGACCTGGACATCCTGCTGCTCGACCTGCCGCCGGGAACCGGAGACGTGGCCATCTCCATCGGCCAATTGCTCCCCCAGGCCGAGGTCATCGTCGTCACGACCCCGCAGCCGGCCGCCGCCGACATCGCCGAACGCAGCGGCGTCGTCGCCCGGCAGACCGGCCAGAGCATCTACGGCGTGATCGAGAACATGGCGGGCATCGTGCAGCCGGACGGCAGCGTGCTGGAGCTGTTCGGGTCGGGCGGCGGCGCGGAGGTCGCCCGCCGGCTCGGCGCCGGCCAGGATGCTCCCGTTCCCCTGCTCGCGCAGGTGCCGCTGAGCGTGCCGCTGCGAAGCGGCGGGGACAGCGGGGTGCCCGTGGTGCTGGGCGACCCGGACGACCCAGCGGCCATCGCCATCCGGGCGGTCGCCGACCGGCTCGCCACCCGGGCCAGGGGCCTCTCCGGGATGAATCTCGGCGTCACTCCCCGGCAGCCGCCGCCCGCCTAGACTGCGGGCATGCCTGCCTCCCCACCGAACCCGCCTGTCCCCTCCCCGCGGAACCCCGCCGCGCTGACCCCCGCCGCGTCGACTCCCGCCACGCTGCTTCCCGCCAGGCTGGGCGCCGCCGACATCGCCGCGCTCACCCGGGACATCCGTTCGCGGGCGGGCGCCACGATCGCGGTGATCACCCCGTTCACAGGCGAGCTGCTGCACGACCTGCCGGTCAGCCGGGTCAGCGATGTGCAGGAGGCCTACACCCGGGCGCGCCTCGCCCAGCTGGCCTGGGCGCGGGCCGGGTTCACCCACCGCCGCGCGGTGCTCCTGCGCGCCCACGACCTGATCCTCGAGCGCACCGAGCTGCTGCTCGACATCGTGCAGGCGGAGAGCGGGAAGACCCGCGGCCAGGCTTTCGAGGAGGTCGTCCAGGCGGCCGGCGCCACGCGGTACAACGCCATCGCCGCCGGCCGGGTGCTGCGGGGCGATCGGCGCTCCTCCGCCCTCCCCCTCGTGATCACCACGCGGGTGCGCTACCGGCCCAAGGGCACCGTCGGCGTGATCACGCCATGGAACTATCCGCTCAGCCTCGGCGCCATGGACGTGGCCCCGGCCCTGGCCGCTGGCTGCGCGGTGGTGCAGAAGGCGGACGACCAGGGCGCCCTGAGCATCCTCGCCCTACGGCGCGCGTTCATCGACGCCGGGGTCCCCGAGGCCCTCTGGTCGGTGGTCACCGGCGACGGTCCCGAGATCGGCGGCGCGGTCACCGACGCGGCCGACTACATCTGTTTCACGGGTTCGACCGCCACCGGGCGCACGATCGCGGCCCAGGCGGCCGGGAAGCTCACCGGCGTCTCCCTCGAACTCGGCGGCAACAACCCCCTGATCGTGCTCGATGACGCCGATCCGGCCCGGGCGGCGGCCGACGCCGCCACGGCCTGCTTCACGGCGATGGGCCAGCTCTGCGTGTCGATCGAGCGCATCTACGTGCAGCGGGGCGTGGCGGACGCGTTCCTGCGCGAATTCGTGGCGGTCACGCGCGCCCTCGTGTCCGGCGCCGCCTACGACTATTCGACGGATGTCGGTTCCCTCACCTCGCAGGCCCAGCTGGACCGGGTGAGCGGGCAGGTGGCCGACGCGGTCGCCGCGGGCGCCGTGCTCGAAGCCGGCGGCCGGGCCCGCCCCGACCTCGGACCCTACTTCTACGAACCGACCGTGCTCACCGGGGTCACCGCCGAGATGGAGTGTTTCGCGTCGGAGACCTTCGGGCCGGTGGTGGCCGTGTCCGTGGTGGACACGGAGCAGGAGGCGATCCTCGCCGCCAACGACAGCGACTACGGGCTCAACGCGTCGGTGTTCTCCGGCTCCGTGCGACGGGCCCTGCGCGTGGCCGCCGGCATCGAGGCCGGCAGCGTGAACATCAACGAGGGATACCGCGGCTCGCTCTCTTCGGTCGCCGCCCCGATGGGCGGGGTGAAGCAGTCCGGCCTCGGCCGGCGCAACGGCCCGGAAGGCCTGCTCCGGTTCGTGGAGCCGGTGACGATCTCGCGCGCGACCGGCATCCTCCAGCTGCCGCGCACCGGCCGTGACTTCGAGCGGCTGGCAGGCCCGATGCTGCTGCTGTCCGCCGCACTGAAGGGCCTCCGGCGGCCCTGAGGCGGAGGCCCTGAGGCCGGGCGTCCGGCGCCGTGCTAGGGGGCTGCGGTCTCCGCCGGGGACCCGGCCTGCCCTGCCGCCGCCTTCCTGGCGGCCTTGTCCTGCTTCGACTTCTCCTGCTTTGACTTTTCCTGCTTCGACTGCGACTTGGACGTCGCCGCCGTCTTCTTGGCGGTCTCCTTGGCGGCCGACTTCGACGCGGACCTCGATTTCGACGCGGACCCCGATTTCGATTTCCTGGACGCGGGCTTCGTCTGCCCCGGCTGGGCCAGCGTCGCGGCGTAGTCCGGAACCGGACGGTTCAGCTCGCGGGGCGGGCGCTCGTAGTCCGCCGCGACGGGCCGCGACGGGATGTTCACCGTGGGCGGTTCACGGTGCTCATACGGCACGATCGACAGGAGGTGGCTGATCATGTTGAGTCGGGCTGCGCGCTTGTCCTCGCTCTCGACCACCCACCAGGGCGCCTCGGGCAGGTCGGTGTGCACGAACATCTCGTCCTTGGCCCGGGAGTAGTCCACCCACTTGGTGATCGAGAACAGGTCCGTCCCCGAGAGCTTCCACCGCCGCATCGGGTCCTTCAACCGAGACCGGAAGCGCGCCTCCTGCTCGTGGTCGGACACCGAGAACCAGTACTTGACGAGCAGGATGCCGTCTTCGACCAGCATCCGTTCAAACAGCGGTGCCTGGTGCAGGAACCGGCGGTACTCGTCCGGCGTGCAGTAGCCCATCACGTGCTCGACGCCGGCGCGGTTGTACCAGGACCGGTCCATCAGCACGATCTCACCGGTCGAGGGCAGGTGCTCGATGTAGCGCTGGAAGTACCACTGCCCGCGCTCGCGCTCGGTCGGCACGGGCAGCGCGACGATGCGAGCGATCCGGGGGTTGAGGAACTCGGTCACCCGCTTGATCGCCGACCCTTTTCCGGCCGCGTCCCTGCCCTCGAAGATCACGACGATCCGGGCCCCGGAATCCTTGACCCACTCCTGCATGGCGACCAGTTCGGTCTGCAAACGCCGCAGTTCGGCGCTGTAGACGGCAAGGTTGACCCGCTTGGGCTTCGTTCGCGGATTCGACTCGGGGTTCGACATGGGCACGCTCCTCATACACCTGGCTTCAGCGTAGCGTGAGCGCCTAGCCCGATCCGGACGGCCTGATTACTCTGTGCAGGACAGGTGTGTCCAGCACCTGCCGACGAACACGGGAGCAGGATCTTGCCACAGCCCCAAACCCTCATTTCGTCGGTCCAGCGCGCGCTCAAGCTGGTGGACATCGTCGCCGACGCGGCCGGGCCGTTGCCGGTGAAGGCCATCGCGCGCGCGTCCGGACTCAGCCTCGGCACCGCCTACAACCTCACCCGCACCCTCGTGCACGAGGGTTACCTGGCCGCCGAGCCGGACGGCCTCGTGCTCGGGGCGCGCTTCCCGAGCCTGCGCGGCGACGACGGTCCCGGCGTGTTCACCGCCTTCGTGCGGCAGACCCTGCGCCGGGTCGCCCGGGAGCACGCCTCACCGGCCCAGTTCACGCGCTACCAGGCCGGCGAGGTGCACCTGGTGGACAGCGTCGACGCCGCCGGGGCGCCCAGGGTCGGCTTCCGGGCCGGTGCACCGCCGGCCGCCGTCGGGCGACAGATCCTGGCCCAGCTCAGCCGGGAGCAGCGCTCTGACTACCTGTCCCGGCATCCGTCGGAGCCGCCGCCCGCGCACTCCGCCGGCAACCGGCGAGTGCTTCGGGGCCAGCGACCACCCGGCACGGATGCCCCCGTTTCGCCCGATCCGGACCGGCTCGCCGCCTGCATCGCGGTCCCGGTTCGCGCCCCCGGCCTGATCGCGGTCCTGGCCGTCTCCGTGCCGGGTGACGGGGTCGACGCCGGAGCCGTGGTGCGGCGGCTGCGGGTCGCCGCCGACATCCTCTCGTGCCAGTTGGGCGCCTCCCCCCTGACCTAGTGGCCCACCGGGTCGCCCACCTCGGCGGCCCTCCCCCGCTCCCCCTCCCGCACGCCCTCCCCGCGGTTCCCCTAACGAATTCGACGGAGATTTTTCCGAATCAGCCCCAAATCGGCCCTAATCGGCCCTGAAACCGACTTCGAACTCAAAATCTCCGTCGAATTGGTTCGGCGCCCCGCGAACCGGTCAGGTGGCTTCGGAGTCGAACGGCGCCGGTTGCTGCGAGGCGGCCGCTTCACGGGCGCGCTTGCGTTGCAGGTAGGCCCCGTCCGGGTTGACGCCGGCCCGGGAGACGACGGCGGACTGTTCCTTCACCGGCTCGTCATCGCTGAGTGCTTCCCGGATGATCCGGCGCGGGTCATACTGACGCGGGTCGAGTTTCTTCCAGTCGACGTCGTCGAAGTCCGGACCCATCTCGTCCCGCATCCGGTCTTTGGCGCCGTTCGCCATGTTCCGGAGCTGCTTCACCAGGCGCGCGAGCTGCGCCGCGTAGTGGGGCAGTTTCTCCGGTCCGAGCAGGAAGACGGCGACAATCCCGATCAGGAGGATCTTCTCGAACGTCAGTCCAAACATTCACTCAGAATAACCCCCGGCGAGGCCTCCCCCGACCAGGCCCGGCCCACCCCTAGGCTTGACCCATTCACCTACTGGAGTTGCACTGTGTCTGACAAAGATCTGAACTGGAAGTTCTCCGACGATTCCGTCGTGGAATCCGACGCTGTGGCCAGGGCCAGGCAGCAATCCCTCGAGCTCGGGATCGACTCGATCTCGCCGGCCGTCGGTGCGCAATCCGCCGTGATCGCCGCGGCGACCGGGGCACGGAGCATCCTCGAGGTGGGTACCGGGGCCGGAGTCTCGGGCATCTGGCTGCTCAGGGGCGCTCCCGGCGCCACGCTCACGTCGATCGACACCGAGGTCGACCACCAGCTGCACGCCCGGGCCAGCTACCTCGAGGCCGGCATCCCCGCGAACCGGGTGCGCCTGATCACGGGCCGCGCCGCCGATGTGCTGCCGCGGATGAATGAGAACTCCTACGACATCGTCTTCGTGGACGCCGACCCGCAGTCCGTGATCGAGTACGTCGAGCATGCCCTGCGCCTGGCGCGTCCGGGTGGAACCGTTCTCGTGGCCCACGCGCTCTGGCGCGGCCGGGTCGCCAACCCCGCCCAGCGCGACGATGTGGCCACCGGTTTCCGCACCCTGCTGACCGAGATCGCATCCTCGACCGCCGTGATCAGCGCGCTCTCGCCGGTGGGCGACGGGCTGCTGCAGATCACCAAGATCCGCGCCTGAGCTGATCGGCGACCGTCCGGCCAAGCGGCCGTCCGCCTGGGCACAAGAAAATCGGCCACGCAGCCTGAGCCGCGTAGCCGATTTCGGTGATGTTTTGGGACGTGACTACACGGTCGACTGGACTACGCCGGCGAGTGCATCGTGAAGCTCTTTTGCTTCAGCGTCGTTCACAGAGACGACGAGTCGGCCTCCACCTTCGAGCGGAACCCGCACGATGATGAGGCGCCCCTCTTTTACAGCCTCCATTGGCCCGTCTCCGGTCCGTGGCTTCATGGCCGCCATGAACTCCCCTTCCATTCATTCGTCTGAACCTCCATTATCGACCATTGCGGCCCGAGACAGTAATTAGCGGCCCCGCCAGCCGCTAGGGCGGCGTCCAGTCCGCGCCGTCGACGCCCCAGCACAGCAACAACCAGCCCCACTGCCCGAGGATGCCCGCCAGCACCAGGGCGATGCGGTACCCGGTGTTCCGCGGCGGGGCGAGCGCTCCGAGCAGCGGGAACATCGGCATCAGCAGCCGGAACGTACTCGACTGCGGGAAGAAGACCGCGAGCAGGTACAGCGCGTAGCTGGCCAACCACAGGCGCAGATCGACGCCGAGACGCTTCACCGGGGGCAGGAATAACGCCGCGCCGAACAGGAGAATCAGCACGATGACGGCGACGATGCCGAGCGGCATCCCCAGCCACCAGACCCCGCTCTGGAACCACGCGGTGAACGGGATGAGCTCCTGGTAACCGATGTACGGCGCCCGCCAGGCGAGTTCGGTGTCGGTGTACGCGGTGATCGACCCGGTGCCGATCCAGGCGATGGCCGGCCAGGCGAGTCCCGCGAGCAGGCTGTACCCGGTGACGGATGCCGCCAGCACCCGGTCCGCCGCCGGGAACGGGTCCTGCCGGCGCGTGACAGCGCGGTACACCGTGTGCAGCCCCAGGGCGAGCGCGAAGGCGAGGCCACTCGGCCGCGTCAGGGCCATCACGGTGATCACCGGGAACAGCAAGGCGTAGCGACGTTGCAGCAGCAGGAGCAGGGCCAGGGTCAGCAGGAACAGGTACATCGACTCGGCGTAGCCGAACTGCAGGAGCGGCGACAGCGGCGCCACGCAGAACAACACCACCGAGAACAGAGCCGTCGACGAGTCCAGCACCCGTCGCATCAGCCGGTAGAACAGCAGTGCCGCGCCGAGGCTGAAGGCCACGGACACGAGGACGGCCATGGGCGCCCACGGCTGCCCGACCAGCACCATCAGCAGGCGCACGATCGCCGGATATCCGGGCATGAACGCCCAGGCGCTCTCCCCCACGTGCCCGTCCGCGGTGAACGGCAGGGTGGAGGGGTAGCCGACGACGGCAACGATGTTGTACCAGCGGCCGTCCCACATGTTCGCGAAGTCCGCGTATCCGGGCGAAGCGGACGTCCACGCGTTGGGTCCCTGCACGTTCGCCAGGAGCAGCACCAGCGCGGTGGTGACGATCCGGGACGCCGCCCAGATCAGGGTGACCCGCGCCCACCACGGGGTGGCGCAATAACGGGCCCGCCACGGGGCGGGCAGCACGGCTACCCGACGGGTGCGCTCAGCCATGAACGGAGGCCGTCCTCGCACTCCGTGATCTGCTGCAGGGCGACGCGCTCGTCGTCCGCGTGGGCCTTGAGCGGGTCACCCGGGCCGTAGTTGACGGCCGGGACGCCGAGCGCGGAGAAGCGTGCGACATCCGTCCAGCCGTATTTGGGGCGCGCCTCGCCGCCGACCGCGGCCATGAATTCCCGGGCCAGGACCGCGTCGAGCCCGGGGTGGGCTCCTTCCGCCCGGTCGACGATCGTGATCTCGTAACCCTGGAAGAGGTCCTCCAGGTGCATGACGGCCTCCGCCGACGTGCGACTGGGGGCGAACCGGTAGTTGACGTGCACCATGCACTCGTCGGGGATCACGTTGCCGGCGATGCCGCCGCTGATGCCGACCGCGTTCAGGCCCTCCCGGTAGACGAGACCCTCGACCTCGACCTCGCGCGCCTGATAGCCGGCAAGGATCTCGAGGATGGGTCCGACCTTGTGGATGGCGTTGTCGCCGACCCAGCTGCGCGCCGAGTGCGCGCGCAAACCGAAGGTGCGGATTTCGACGCGCACATTGCCGTTGCAGCCGCCCTCGATCCGGCTGTTGGTCGGCTCGCCGAGAATAGCGAAGTCGCCCTCGAACAGGTCGGGCCGGTTCCGGGCCAGGCGGCCGAGGCCGTTGAGGTCGTCGGCGACCTCCTCGTGGTCGTACCACATCCAGGTCACGTCGACGACGGGTTCGGTCAGTTCGGCGGCCAGCTTCAGCTGCACGGCCACGCCGGCCTTCATGTCGACCGTGCCGCGGCCCCAGAGGTAGTCGACACCGTCGATGGTCTCGAACCGGGTCGGCAGGTTGCGGTTCAGCGGAACCGTGTCGATGTGGCCGGCGATGACCACGCGCTGGGCCCGGCCGAGGTTCGTGCGGGCGACCACCGTGTCGCCGTCGCGGATGATCTCGAGGTGATCGAACCCGGCGAGCGCCTGCTCGATGGCATCGGCCAGGGCCGTTTCGTTGCCGGAGACCGACTCGATGTCGCAGATCACGCGGGTGAGTTCGATCGAGGACGCGGACAGGTCTAGAGTCACGGGGTTCTGGGGCACTCTACTAATCTAGAGCCATGACCACCGCCGTGTCCCCGCCGCCCGCCGTCCCCTCGAACGCCTGGGGCTACGGCCTGGCCACGGTCGCTGGCGACGGCACCGTGCTGGACACCTGGTTTCCGGCTCCCCGGCTCGGCACCCTGCCGGCGGGCCGCGACCGCTGGATCGTGCCGTCCGAGCTGGAGGAATTCGCGCGCGAGGATCCGCGCCGGAACGTCCGGGTGGAAGCCGTCACGGTGGAGATCGATCTCGCTGCCGCGCCGACCGGAACCTCCGACGCCTACCTGCGCCTGCACCTGCTATCCCACCTCCTCGTGCTTCCGAACAGCATCAACCTCGACGGCATCTTCGGCCACCTCCCCGCCGTGGCCTGGACCAACGCGGGCCCCATGCTGCCCGCCGATTTCACCCGGCTTCGCCCCTCGCTGCAGCGTCACGGCATCCAGACGACCGGGATCGACAAGTTCCCGCCGCTGCTCAACTACGTCACGCCCGACCGGGTCAGGATCGCGGATGCGTCCCGGGTGCGCCTCGGGGCCCACCTCTCCCCCGGCACGACCGTCATGCACGAGGGGTTCGTCAACTTCAACGCAGGCACGCTCGGCACCTCCATGGTGGAGGGCCGGATCTCCCAGGGCGTCGTCGTCGACGACGGCGCCGACATCGGCGGCGGGGCCTCGATCATGGGGACGCTGTCCGGCGGCGGCACCGAACGCGTGTCGATCGGCAAGCGCGCCCTGCTCGGCGCGAACTCGGGCGTCGGCATCTCGATCGGCGACGACACCGTGGTCGAGGCGGGCCTCTACGTGACGGCCGGCACCAAGGTGCTGCTGCCCGGCGCGCCGCGCACGGCGGATGGCGCCCTGCGCGCTGTGAAGGCCGTCGAACTCTCCGGGGTGCCCAACCTGCTGTTCCGTCGCAACTCGGTCTCCGGCGCGGTCGAGGTCCTGCAGCGCGACGGAACCGGCATCGTCCTGAACGACCAATTGCACGCATAACCTCGATTCCGGCATCCTTCTCGGGGTACGCTGCGAATCGAGAAGGAGTGACGTGGGAACCGACGCACCGCGCAGTAAACGCCACCGCAGGTTCGGGCTGGCCGTCACCGTCCTGGCCGTGTGCCTGAGCCTCGTGCTGCTGGCCTCCGGGGCGGGCGTCTGGACCGTGACCCGGTCGTTCCCGACGGTGTTCGGCGAGATCGCGCTGCGCGGCCTGGCAGCGGATGTCACGGTGTACCGGGACGAGGCCGGCATCCCCCAGATCGTCGCGAACACCGCGACCGACCTGTTCCGCGCCGAAGGCTACGTGCACGCCCAGGACCGGTTCTGGGAGATGGACTTTCGCCGGCACGTGACCAGCGGGCGGCTCTCCGAGCTCTTCGGGGCGAGCCAGGTCGGCACGGACACGTTCATCCGCACCCTCGGCTGGCGCGCGGTGGCCGAGCAGGAGGTCGCCCAGCTCGACCCCGTCACGCTGAGCTACTACCAGGCCTACGCGGAGGGCGTGAACTCCTACCTGGCCACGCACGAGGGCGCCGACCTCTCCCTCGAGTACGTGGCGCTGGCCCTGCAGAATCCCGGCTACACGCCCGAACCGTGGACCCCGGCCGACTCGGTCGCGTGGCTGAAGGCCATGGCCTGGGACCTGCGCTCCAACCTCGACGACGAGGTGGACCGGGCCCTCCTCGCCGGTAGTTTCAGCCCGGACGAGGTGGCGCAGCTGCATCCGTCGTACTCCTACGCGGATCATCCGACGATCCTCGACGGGGCGCCTCCCGAGCAGGCGGAGGCCGCAGCGGACGACGGGAACGTGAGCGACGGACAGACCGACGGTTCGGGCGACGGTTCGGCCGACGGGATAACCGGGGAGCCGGCCCAAACCGCTCTCGCCTCCGCCCTGACCGGGCTGCACGGCACGCTCGCGGGGGTGCCGGAGCTGCTCGGCCCGGCCGGTGCCGACAACGAGCTCGGCTCGAACTCCTGGGTGGTGTCCGGCGCGCACACGGACACGGGCAAACCGATCCTGGCCAACGATCCGCACCTGGGCGCGGTCATGCCCTCGGTCTGGTACCAGGTGGGCCTGCGGTGCCGCACCCTCAGCGCGGAGTGCCCGTTCGACCTCGCCGGGTACGGTTTCTCCGGGCTGCCGGGCATCATCATCGGCCACAACAGCCGCATCGCCTGGGGCTTCACGAATCTGGGGCCGGATGTCGCGGACCTCTACCTGGAAAAGGTCACCGGCAGCACCTACGAATACGACGGGGCACAGAAGCCCCTGCTGGTGCGCAACGAGCGGATCAAGGTGGCGGGCGGCGACCCGGTGAAGATCCAGATCCGGGCGACGGAGCACGGCCCGATCGTCAGCGGCCTGGACGGCACCGCCTTTCCGGGGATCGCGACGGAGTACCCGTCGGCGATCGACCTGCCCGACCTCGCCGTGCCGGAGGCCCCGGCAGCCCCGGCCGACCCGGCCGCGGCGGCACCCGCAGCGGCGCCGGCTCCCGAACCCACGAGCTACCAGCTGTCGCTGCAGTGGACGGCACTGACACCCGGGCGCACGGCATCCGCTGTCTTCGCTCTCGACGCCGCCACCGACTGGGCGAGCTTCCGGGCGGCGGCCCAGCTGTTCGACGTGCCGTCGCAGAACCTCGTCTACGCGGACGTGGACGGCAACGTCGGCTACCAGGCGCCCGGCCTGATCCCGATCCGCCGCGCCGGGGACGGCACCGTGCCGGCGCCCGGCTGGACCAGCCAGTACGGGTGGACCGGCTACATCCCGTTCGAGGAGCTGCCGCAGTCATACAACCCGCCGGCCGGCTTCATCGTGACCGCCAACAACTCCCCCGTCGGCCCGGACTACCCGTACCTCATCACCAAGGACTGGGACCTCGGCTACCGTGCGACGGAGATCACGAAACGCCTGCAGGCCAGCATCGATGCCGCCACCCCCCTCACCACCGCCATGATGAGCGAGATCCAGGCCGACACCTACAGCCCCCTGGCGGCCGCCCTCGTGCCCGCGCTGAAGAAGATCGCGCCCACCGACAAGACCCGGGCCGCCCTCGCCCTCTTCGACCACTGGGACTACCACCTCGACGCGGACAGCGCGGCAGCCGCCTACTTCAACATCATCTGGCGCAACCTGCTCGTGAACATGTTCGACGGCAAGCTCCCGGAAGGAACCTCGCTCACCGGCGGTGACCGTTCGTTCGCGATCGTGATCGGACTGCTCAACACCCCCGACTCGCCCTGGTGGAACAACGACAAGGTCGGGGCCGCGGGCCGCGACAGCATGCTCAAAAAGGTGGTCGGTCAGGCCGCCGCGGAGGCCGAGAAACTGATGGGGCCGGATGTCTCCGGCTGGGAGTGGGGCCGCATCCACACCCTCGAGATGACGCATGCGAGCTTCGGCAAATCCGGGATCGCACCGCTGGAGTGGCTCTTCAACCGCGGGCCGTATCAGGTCGCGGGCGGGTCATCCGTCGTCGACGCGGTCGGCTGGGACGCGACGGCCGGTTACGCGGTCGACTGGGTGCCGTCGATGCGCCAGGTCGTGAGCCTGGCGGACTGGGACAGGTCGACCTGGCTGAACCTGACCGGCAGTTCGGGGCATGCGTTCCACCCGAACTACGACGACCAGACCGAGCTCTGGCAACGCCAGGAGACCCGGCCGTGGCTCTTCTCGCTCGGCGCCGTCAAGGCGGCGGCCACCAACACCCTCGTGCTGCGTCCGCTCACCCGAACCAGGTGAGCGGTGCCGGCTCGGCTGCCTAGCGGCGCGGGAAGTCGCGGGCCGGGGAACCGATGTAGAGCTGCTGCGGGCGACCGATCTTGGTGGTCGGGTCCTCGTTCATCTCGCGCCAGTGGGCGACCCACCCGGGCAGGCGGCCGATCGCGAAGAGCACCGTGAACATGCTCGTGGGGAATCCCATGGCCTTGTAGATGACGCCGGTGTAGAAGTCGACGTTCGGGTACAGCTTGCGTTCCTTGAAGTAGTCGTCGTTCAGGGCGATGTGCTCGAGTTCCTTGGCGATGTCGAGCAGGTCGTCCTTGACGCCCAGGGCGGCGAGCACCTCGTCGGCGCTCTCCTTGACCAGCGTCGCCCGCGGGTCGTAGTTCTTGTAGACCCGGTGGCCGAAGCCCATCAGGCGAACGCCCTGTTCCTTGTTCTTGACGCGCTCGACGAACTTCTCGACGCCTTCACCGGATGCCTTGATCTCGCCGAGCATCTTCAGGACGGCTTCGTTCGCGCCGCCGTGAAGCGGGCCGGAGAGCGCGTTGATGCCCGCGGACACCGAGGCGAACAGGTTGGCTTCGGTGGAGCCGACGAGGCGCACCGTCGAGGTCGACGCGTTCTGCTCGTGGTCCTCGTGCAGCATCAGCAGGCGCTCGAGCGCCTTGCTGACCACGGGGTTGACCTCGTAGGGTTCGGCGAGGGTGCCGAAGATGAGGCGCAGGAAGTTGTCCACGTAGCCGAGCGAGTTGTCGGGGTAGAGGAACGCCTGGCCGATGCTCTTCTTGTAGGCGTAGGCGGCCATCACGGGCAGCTTGGCGAGCAGGTGCACGGTGGCCAGTTCGACCTGTTCCGGGTCGTTCGGGTTGAGCGAGTCCTGGTAGTACGCGGCCAGCGCCGACGTGCCGGCGGACAGAACGGCCATCGGGTGGGCGTTGTAGGGCAGCACGTCGAAGAGGCCCTTGAGGTCTTCATGCAGCAGGGTGTGGCGACGGATGCGGGTGTCGAACGCTTCGAGTTCGCTCGCGCTGGGCAGGGTGCCGTAGATCAGCAGCCAGGCGGTCTCGAGGAAGTTCGAGTTCTGGGCGATCTGCTCGATCGGGAAGCCGCGATAGCGGAGGATGCCCTTGTCGCCGTCGATGAAGGTGATCGCCGAGCGGGTCGCCGCGGTGTTCACGAACCCGGAGTCGAGCGTGATCAGGCCCGACTGGCGGGTGAGGGTGGAGATGTCGATGCCCGACGCGCCGGCGGTGCCGCGCACGATCGGTAAGTCTGCGGACCCGCCCGGGAACGTCAGCGTGGCTCGCTGGGGTTCGATGGACGGTTCGCCGGCCGGTACGTTCGCGGCCTCATCGGCCGGCTCGCTGGCTGGTGTTCGCTGCGCAATGTCGCTCACGGCGGCTCCCTGGGTCTGACTGAGTGTCACTGAATATCACTACCTAACCGTCTGGTGACTGACCGTCTGTGGCGATTGGCCACAGCACACCGATGTGTCTGTAGACGTCAACGCGGATACAGCCTAATAGGCTCAGCCGCCTACTGTTGCATTCGCCAAGAATGCCCCCTCTCGGTTAGAGGTAGTTGACAAGGCCGCGGATGCCTGATTCACCCGGCCCGGAGCCTCGCTGCGGCGGCCCCGATTCGCTCATCGGTGGCCGTGAGCGAGAAGCGCACGTGCTGGGGATATCCGTCGCCATAGAAATGGCCGGGGCCGGCGAGGATGCCCAGATCCGCCAGACGGGCGATCGATTCCCACGCGTCGACACCCTCGGTGGCCCACAGGTACAGCCCCGCCTCGCTGTGCTCGACGCGGAAGCCGGCCGCGACCACGGCGGGCAGCAGCACGGCACGGCGTGACCGGTACCGTTCACGCTGCACGGCCACGTGCTCGTCGTCGCCCAGCGCGGCCACCATGGCGGCCTGCAGGGGTGCGGGAAGCATCAGGCCGGCATGCTTGCGCACGGTCAGCACCCGCGCGAGCAGGTCGGCGCAGCCGGCGGCGAACGCCCCGCGGTAGCCGGCCATGTTCGACTGCTTGCTCAGGGAGTAGATCGCCAGCACGTTGCTTCGGTCGGTGCCGGCGACCCGAGGGTCGAGGATGCTGGGGATCGGCTCGGTGTCCCAGCCGTCGGTCCAGCCCAGTTCGGCGTAGCACTCGTCCGAGACGATCACCGCGCCGAGCTCCCGGGCCCGATCGACCGCGGCACGGAGGTGCGCGACCGGGAGCACCCGGCCGTCCGGGTTGCCCGGGCTGTTCAGCCAGATCAGCCTGGTCGTGGCCGGCCACTCGGCCGGGTCGTCGGAGGCGAGCGCCTCGGCCCCGGCGATGGCCGCGCCGATGCTGTAGGTCGGGTAGGCGGCCAAAGGGTGCACCACCGTGTCGCCCTCACCGACGCCGAGCATGAACGGCAGCAGCGCCACCATCTCCTTGGACCCGATGGTCGGCAGCACATTCTTCTCGGTGAGGCCGATGACGCCGCGCCGGCGCCCGTACCAGGCGATGATCGCCTGCAGCAGCTCCGGGGTCCCGGCGGTCTGCGGGTAGGCGTGGGCGTCGGTGGCGGCCGCCAGCGCCGTGCGAATGACCTCGGGCGTCTGGTCGACCGGGGAGCCGATCGACAGGTCGACGATGCCGTCGGCGTGGGCGCGGGCCCGGGCCGCGAACGGAACCATCTGGTCCCACGGGTAGTCGGGGAGCGGCTTCAGCACGCGCAGGTCACGCCTGGACCTGCGGGGGCAGGGCGGCAATGATGGGGTGGTCCTTGTGGATCACGCCGATTTTGGCCGCGCCGCCGGGAGAGCCGAGGTCGTCGAAGAACTCGACGTTGGCCTTGTAGTACTCGGCCCACTGCTCGGGGGTGTCGTCTTCGTAGTAGATGGCCTCGACCGGGCAGACGGGCTCGCAGGCACCGCAGTCGACGCATTCGTCGGGGTGGATGTAGAGCGAGCGGTCACCCTCGTAGATGCAGTCGACCGGGCATTCGTCGACGCAGGCGCGGTCTTTCACATCGACGCACGGCAGTGCAATGACGTATGTCACGGGTGGGGAGCTCCCTTCACGAGCGGAATATCAGTCTATTGCGAACCCGGCCGGGCCGGAATTCGAGGCCAGGCGAGCACGAGGGTGGCCACCAGCGCCGGCACGACGGTCCACAGCATGCCGGGAAGGCCCTGGGGAACGAGCACGGAGCCCCCCGTGCTGCGCAGCGACAGCAGGAAGATGCTGCCGAGCAGCCCCAGCGCGCAGAACAGGACGATCATGCGGTCGCCGAGCACCAGACGGAGGCCGACCAGCAGCGCGGTCACTCCGGTCAGGGCCAGGATCAGTCCCACCGGGATCGTGACCGGTCCGATCGGCACGGTGGCCTGGTGCGCGATGGTGCCGACCACGCCGAAGGCCGCACCGATCAGCAGGGCGAAGACGCCGGCCAGGGCGCGGCTGACCAGTCCCGGCTCCGCGGCGACCTCGGCGGCGGCCCGGTGCGGGGATTCCAGGCGCAGATAGGTCTCGGTGCCGCCGATCACGACCGGCACGGCGCCCGTGCCTGAGCCCGTGCCGGTGTTTGGGCCCGTGCCGGCGCCGACCGGGAGCACGGTGTGACCCGTGACGCTCCAGCGCCCGGGGTAGGCCCAGACGGCTCGCAGCTTCTGCTCGACGTGGTCGCTGACGTCGATCGCGACGATGCGCTGGCCGATGGCCCCCGACACGCTGCGGCTGGCGAAGACGGGCACGTGCAGGGTGTCGGCGGCCCCGACGGCCGCGTCGCGGAGGCGCTCGTCCTCGGTGCCGATCACGAGGGCGGTGGCCTGAATCTCGTCGAGCACGTCGGCCACGGCCGCGGCCAGGGCCTGCCGGTCCGGCCCGGCTTCCGGCGAGGCGACGGATGCCGCGGGCAGCATCCGCCAGTCGCTCACGTCCAACTCCGCCATCGCCGAGCCCACGGCGGCGTCGTCGCCCCCGGCGGCGGCGCCGGACGCCCCGAACAGCACGACGACCTCGGCTCCGTCGGAGCGCAGCCGGGAGATAGTGCCTCCGGTGAGCAGGGCCTCCTGACCGGGACGGTCGTGCAGGAACACGACTCGCTCTGCGCTGCCGGACATGACCATCGATGAGCTCCACTGCGGTTGTGACGGGCGGACACCCACCGATGCATAATAGCTGGACACAGGCGCGGAATCGAAGCTAGAGTGTGCTGGGTTAGGTTAACCTAACCACACTTACCCGCCAGGCCACCAGCAATGTGAACCAGGACGTACCGTGCTCGCCAACTACCTGATCGGCCTCCGCGAAGGTCTCGAAGCCGCTCTGATCGTGACCATCCTCGTGGCCGACGTTGACGATCGGCCGCCGTTCAGGCCACCGGCGAGTCCACGTTGCCGCTGGCCGGAGCCGCGTTGGGCATCCTCACCGCAGTCGTCCTCGGCTGGCTGATCTACGCGGGCATGGTGAAGATCAACCTCGCGAGGTTCTTCACCTGGACCGGGCACCATCAACTTCTCCCCCGCCACCACCTGGCTGCAGCTGGTCGACTGGCTCGGGTACACGATCCCGGTGATGACGCTCTTCATCCGGCAGGGCCGCCAGGGCAGCCGGCCGCGCCTCGCCGCTCCGGAACAGGCGGCGTCCGACCGGGGGCCCGCCTCGGTCACGCACTGACCGTTCCCGAGCTTGCCGCCGACAGTGCCCGTTCCGGTCGAGAGTGACCGGCGAAGCGGTCACTCTCGACCGGAACGGGCACTAAAGGGAGGGCGGGGAGGGGCCGGGTATTAGGCGGCCGGGTTGACCGTGTAGAGCACGCCCTCGGGGGTGCCGGCGAGCACGACGGACCAGGTGCCGTTCGTCAGAGCGGCCACGCCGGCCTCGCCGACGTTCGCGGTGGCACTCGTGTCGGAGCTGAAGCCGGCGTCCTCGAGCTTCTTCTTGGCATCGGCGAGGGGGTCGGCGGCCGAAGTGGCGACCGTGACCACCCAGCCCGTGTCGCCGTTCGTCGTGTTTGCGGCGCCGAAGCCGAGGTTCCCGTCGATGACCGGGATCTCCTTGGGCCAGCCCGCCGGCAGCTCCCCGGCGAGGCTCACGTCGCCGCCGGTGGCCTCTTTCACGGCTCCGTTGACCGCACCGCCGACCGTTGCGCCGGAACAGCCGGAGAGCAGGAGCATCGCTGCCACGGCAACGGCCGCCACTCGTGCACATTTCATTTCCATCGTCAGGCTCGTTTCTGGTGTCGTTTGTGCGTGGTCGTGAAACCACGCGTTGTCGTTAAACCACGAAACCGCAGGGGCCGGGCGATGAGAATCCATCCCCAGACCCGCTGCGGTTTACGTTGGGGTGCTAGTTCGCGTCCTGCTTCTTCAAGCGGGAGACGTTGCGCTGACGTGCCGAAGCGGCCAGCTCGACCTTGCGGATGCGCACGACGGCGGGGGTGACCTCGACGCACTCGTCTTCGCGGGCGAACTCGAGGCACTGCTCGAGCGTGAGCTGCTTGGACGGGGTCATCGACTCGAACGTGTCGGAGGTGGACTGACGCATGTTGGTCAGCTTCTTCTCTTTGGTGATGTTCACGTCCATGTCGTCGGCGCGCGAGTTCTCGCCGATGACCATGCCCTCGTAGACCTCTTCGGTCGGGTTGACGAAGAACGACATCCGCTCCTGCAGGGCGATGATGGCGAACGGCGTGACGACACCGGAGCGGTCGGCCACGATCGAGCCGTTGGTGCGGGTCGTGATGGTGCCGGCCCAGGCCTCGTAGCCGTGGAAGATCGCGTTGGCGATACCGGTTCCGCGGGTGTCCGTGAGGAACTCGGTGCGGAAGCCGATCAGGCCGCGCGACGGAACGATGAATTCCATCCGGACCCAGCCGGTGCCGTGGTTCGCCATGTTCTCCATGCGACCCTTGCGGGCGGCGAGGAGCTGGGTGATCGCGCCGAGGTACTCTTCGGGCGAGTCGATGGTGAGGTGCTCGTACGGCTCGTGGATCTTGCCGTCGACGCGCTTCACGACCACCTGCGGCTTGCCGACGGTGAGTTCGAAGCCTTCACGGCGCATCTGCTCGACCAGGATGGCGAGGGCGAGCTCGCCTCGGCCCTGAACCTCCCAGGCGTCCGGGCGTCCGATGTCGATCACACGGAGCGAGACGTTGCCGACGAGTTCCTTGTCGAGACGGTCCTTGACCATGCGGGCGGTGAGCTTGTGGCCCTTGACCTTGCCGATCAGCGGCGAGGTGTTGGTGCCGATGGTCATCGAGATGGCGGGGTCGTCGACCGTGATGGTCGGCAGCGGCCGCGGGTCTTCGGGGTCGGCGAGGGTCTCACCGATGGTGATGTCCGCGAATCCGGCGACGGCGACGATGTCGCCGGGGCCGGCGCTCTCGGTCGGGTAGCGGTCGAGGGCCCGGGTGATCATGAGCTCGGTGACACGCACGTTCGCGATGGTGCCGTCGTGCTTGATCCAGGCGACCGTCTGGCCCTTCTTGATGGTGCCCTGGAAGATGCGCAGCAGCGCGAGGCGACCGAGGAACGGCGAGGAGTCGAGGTTGGTGACCCAGGCCTGCAGCGGGTGCTCGTCGTCGTAGACCGGCGCCGGGATGTGCTGGAGGATGGCTTCGAACAGCGGCTCGAGGTCTTCGTTGTCGGGCAGCTGGCCGTTCTCGGGCTTGTTCAGGCTGGCGGAACCGTTACGGCCGGACGCGTAGACGACGGGCACGTTCAGCACCAGGTCGAGGTCGAGGTCGGGCACGTCGTCGGCCATGTCGCTGGCGAGGCCGAGGAGCAGGTCCTGGCTTTCCTCGACGACCTCGTCGATGCGCGCATCGGGACGGTCGGTCTTGTTGACCAGGAGGATGACGGGCAGGTGGGCCTCGAGGGCCTTGCGCAGCACGAAACGGGTCTGCGGCAGCGGGCCCTCACTGGCGTCGACGAGGAGCACGACACCGTCGACCATGGACAGGCCGCGCTCGACCTCGCCACCGAAGTCGGCGTGGCCGGGGGTGTCGATCACGTTGATGGTGATGGGACCGTCGGTCGCGTGGATGCCCTTGTACGAGATCGCCGTGTTCTTGGCGAGAATCGTGATGCCCTTTTCGCGCTCGAGCTCGTTCGAGTCCATGGCGCGCTCCTCGGTGTGGGAGTGCTCGGCAAACGAGTTGGTCTGCTGGAGCATCGCGTCAACCAGCGTGGTCTTGCCGTGGTCGACGTGGGCGACGATTGCGACATTTCGGAGGTTATTGCGCGTGGCAATCGCCATGAAGTAGATCCTTACGAAGAATGATGCCGCAGAGTACCGCGTGCGACTAAGAGTGGATGTATGTGGTCAGGGTCCGACCCAACGGATAATCCTACCGCACTCTCCCTGCCGGGAGGCTGAGTGCGGATTCAGCTTCGACATCGTGACAGGAAAATCGGCCCGGCAACCGGGCAAAAAGAAACGCGGGGCGGGAACCGAAGTTCCCGCCCCGCGTGTCACTGTTCGGGTGTATCGCTGGTTCTGCTGCTTACTTCTTCCAGCCGACGATGCTCCAGTCGACCGTTTCGAACTGGGTGGCGCCGTAGTTGACCAGGCCGGTCTTCACCGCGTACACGTTCGGCAGCGGGGCGATCGGGATGATCGGCACGTAGGCGGCGAGCACCTTGTCGATCTTGTTGGCGATGACGATCCGCTTGTCGCCGTCGAGCTCGGTGTTGGCCTCGTCGAAGAGTGCGGACAGCTTCTTGTCGGTGATGCCGGTGAAGTTCGACTCGGAATCGACCGGGGAGAACAGCGCCTCGCTCGAGGAGATCGGCCACGGGGTGCCGACCCAGGAGAAGCTCGTCATCTCGAAGTCGCCCGGGATGATGTAATCCGAGAAGTACTTCGCGGCGGGGACCTCGTTGAGCTCAACGGTGACGCCGACCTCCTTGAGGTCGGCCTGCACCTGCACGGCGCGCTGCTTGTTCGTCGGGGTGTCGGCGGGCACGGTGATGGACAGCTTGAGTGCCTTGCCGTCCTTCTCGCGGGTGCCGTCGCTTCCGGCCTTGTAACCGGCCTCGTCGAGGAGCTTCTTGGCCGCGTCGACGTCATAGCCGATCGCGTCGCCCACGTTGTCTTCGTAGCCCTTCTGTCCCGGCATGAAGATGTAGCTGCCCTGGGTGGTGGCGTCCACGCCGACGGGGGTGTTGGCCGACTCGGAGATGAGCTCGCGGTTGACCGCGTGGCCGATGGCCTGGCGCACCAACACGTCCTTGAGCGGACCCTTGGAGCCGTTCATGGTGACGTGCGTCCAGGTGAGGCCGCCGGATGCCTGGATCTCGGCATCCTTTCGCTTCTCGGCCGTCTGGTAGGCGTCAGCGTTGGACGAGATGTAGAGCACGTCCGTTTCGGAGTTGCCGAACGAGGTGGCCTGCGACGCGCCGCTGACGACCTTGACGACGATGGTGTCCAGCTTGGCCGCCTCGCCCCACCACTTCGGGTTGCGGGTCAGGGTGACGACCTGGCCGACCGTGTCGATCGAGGAGATCACGAACGGGCCGGAGGACGGCACCGGGGTGGTGACGTACCCCGCGTTGAACGCCTCAGGATCGGATGCGACCGCCGCGGGCAGAACACCCGTGAAGATCGACGCCCAGTCGGCGTTGATCGAGTCGAAGGTCACCGTGAAGTCGAAATCGCTGCCCTTCGACTCGATCGCGCTGATCTGCTCGAAGATGGCCGTGGACGCCGGGGAATAGGCCTCGTTACTGCCGTTCATGGCCGCCCAGGTGGCCGCGTAGTCCTTGTAGGTGATCGGGGTGCCGTCTTCCCAGACCGCCTTCGGGTTCAACTTGATCTCGATGACCTGCGGGTCGTCGCTGACGACCTCGACGCTGGTCGCGTAGTTGGGGTCGACCAGGGTGGTCCCGTCGCCCGCGACCCGGATCGGGCCGCCGGACGTCGGCGCCACGGTGTTGACCGTGTCGGACTCGTTGCCGTCGACCTCGTAGATGTTCCAGTTCGAGGGCATCGCGTTGATGGCGAGGTTCAGGGTTCCGCCGACCTGCACGTCGGCGGCGGCGGCAGCCTCCCACGCGGTGGTGGGCAGCGCCTTGCTGCTCGCCTTCGGGGAGGTGCTGCCTGCGGTGTTTCCGGGGGCGCACGCCGTGAGCAACAAGGCGGACGCACTCAGAACGGCCACTGCTGCAAAAACAGTAGTTTTCCGTTTCATGTGATTCTCCATTTCTTGGTGGGGACTTTTCCTGGTGAGGGACGTAAGGATGGAAGTACTGAGAATTTAGAGCACGAGGTCTTCCTCGCGGCCGGCCAGCGACGCCGAGATGGCCAGCTCGTTCTGCTCGACGTGGTGGCAGGCAGTCTGCACGGTGGCGTGCAGTTCCAGAACCGGGTCGACGCTCTCGCAGAGCGAGCGGTCCTGCGGCGCGAGCAGCGCGTACAGGGGGCAGCGGCTGCGGAAGTTGCAGCCGTCGATCTGCTCGGTCGGGCTGGGCAGGTCGCCCTGGAGCAGCACCCGCTTGCGGCTGCGCTCGATCACCGGGTCCGGGATCGGCGCCGCCGAGATCAGGGCCTGGGTATACGGATGCCGCGGGCGGGCGAACACCTCGGCGACCGGCCCGTACTCGACGATTCGTCCCAGGTACATCACGGCGACCGTGTCCGCGATCTGGCGCACGATCGCCAGGTCGTGCGCGACGAACAGGTAGGAGAGGTTCAGCTGCTCCTTGAGGTCCTCGAGCAGGTTGATCACCCCGGCCTGGATCGAGACGTCCAGGGCGGACACGGGTTCGTCGAGGACGACGAGCCGGGGGTTGGTCGCCAGAGCCCGGGCAATGCCCACGCGCTGCCGCTGTCCGCCGGAGAACTCGTGCGGGTAACGGTCCGCCATCTGCGGGTCGAGTCCCACGAGGTCGAGCAGTTCAGCCACCCGGGCGCGCCGGGCCGCGGGCTTCACCCCGTGCACGGTGAGGGGTTCGCCGATGATGTCGCCGATCGGCAGCCTCGGGTCCAGGGCGGCCATCGGGTCCTGGAAGACGATCTGCACGTCCTTCCGCAACCGGAGCAGCTCGGCCCGGCCGAGCCCGGTGACATCCCGGCCGTCGATCAGGATCTGGCCGGCCTGCGGCTTCGTCATCTCCAGGATCTCGAGGATCGTCGTGGACTTGCCACAGCCGGACTCGCCGACCAGGCCCAGGGTCTGGCCGGGCAGGATCGAGAAGGACACCCCGTCGACCGCGCGTACGGTGCCGATCTGGCGGGAGAACACCCCGCCCTTGGTGAGCGGGAAATGCCGCACCAGCCCGGTCACCGTCAGGACCGGCTGGGCATCCTGGTCCTTCTCCCGGTGCGCCACGGCCAGCGGTGCCGGGCGGGGGAAAACGTCGGGGCGGGTCAAAACACCGTCGGCGATCTCGTCCGAGCGGTGGCAGGCTGCCACGTGCGCGGCCTCCGCCAGACCGGCCACGGGCGCGCCGGGAGCGGCCGTGCCGGGCGCGGTCATGCCGGCCGGGCCGGCGTTCCCGTGCACGAGAAGCACCGGTTCGGTCTCGTGGCAGGCGTCGAGGGAGATCGGACAGCGGGCCGCGAACGGGCAGCCGCGCGGCAGGGCCGTCAGCGACGGCGGGCGTCCCTCGAGCGGCACCAGTCGTTCCGTTCCGGCGGTCTGCATATTGGGCACCGAGCGCAGCAGGCCGATCGTGTAGGGCATGTGCGGGGCCGCGAAGACCTCCTGGGTGGTGCCGTTCTCGACGAGCTTCCCGGCGTACATCACGGCGATCCGGTCGGCGTGGCCGGCCACCACGCCCAGGTCGTGGGTGATCAGCACGACGGCGGCGCCGGTCAGGTTCTTCGCCGTCTCCAGTACCTCCAGGATCTGGGCCTGGATCGTGACGTCCAGGGCCGTGGTGGGCTCATCGGCGATGATCAGCAGGGGGTCGTTGGCGATCGACATGGCGATCATCGCGCGCTGGCGCATCCCGCCGGAGAACTCGTGCGGGAAGGCCCGCGCGCGTCGTTCGGGCGCCGGGATCCCGACCACCGTGAGCAGCTCGACCGCCCGAACCTGCGCCGCACGCTTGGTCAACGCGGGGTCGTGCAGCAGCAGGGCCTCCGCGATCTGGTCGCCCACGGTGTACACCGGGGTCAGCGCCGACAGCGGGTCCTGGAAGATCATCGAGATTTCGCGGCCACGGATGCGGGAGAGCTGCTGGTCGTTCAGGTCCAGCAGCGACCGGCCGCCGAACATGATGCTGCCGGTGACAACCGCCGAACTGGGCAGCAGACCCATCAACGCGAGCGAGGACACCGATTTGCCGGAGCCGGACTCGCCCACGATGCCGAGGAACTCGCCCTTGTGCACCTGGTAGCTGATCCCGCGCACGGCCTGCACCGCGGGGCCTCCCCGCTGGGGGAACGTGACCGAGAGGTCGGTGACCTCCAGCAGCGGCGTCTGGCCACGGCCGGGCCGCGCCGGGCTCCCGTTCAGCAGAAGATTAGTCACGGTTGACTCCCGAGGTAGGGTCGACGGCGTCGCGCAGGGCGTCCCCGATCAGGCTGACGGCGAACAGGGTCACGATCAGCACGCCGGCCGGGAACACGAACAGCCAGGGCCGGGTGACGGCCGCACTCGTCCCCTCCGCCAGGAGGGTGCCGAGGGACACGTCGGGTGCCCGGATACCGAAGCCGAAGTAGCTGAGGCTGGTCTCGGCGAGGATCGCCGCCACCACTCCGAGCGTCGCGTCGATGATCAGGAGCGACGCGACGTTGGGGATGATGTGGCGGCCGAGGATCTTCCGCATCGGCACGCCCATGTACCGGGCGGCCTTGACGAAGTCGCGGTCGCGCAGCGACTTGGTCTGCGACCGCACCACCTGGGCCATGATCATCCAGCTGAAGCCCGCGATGAAGACGGTCAGGAAGACCCAGGACAGCCCCTTGAAGAGGGGGCTCAGGATCACCAGGAGGATGAACGACGGCAGCACCAGCAGCAGGTTGATGCACCAGACCAGGACCCGGTCGACGACGCCGCCCATGTAGCCGGCCACGGAGCCGACGACCGCGGCGATGAGCGTGCCGAGCGGGCCGGCGATCAGGCCGATCACCAGGGATTTCTGCAGCCCCACCAGCGTCTGCGCGTAGAGGTCCTGGCCGATGCCGTTGGTGCCGAACCAGTGCAGCTGCGTCGGGCCGAGCCCCATGTTGAGCGGGTCACGGCCGGTGGCGTTGTAGGGGTAGAGCAGGGGACCGAGCAGCGCCCAGGCCAGGATCACGGCGATGGTGACCGCCCCCACCCAGAAACGCGAGGTCTGGGTCAGCCGCCACCAGATCAGCCGCCCGCGGGAGCGCGCCTTCTTCGGCGGGGTGACCTCGGTGCCGAGAGGCTGCGGGGGAAGCGGAACGACCGGGGAGCCGAGCTCGGCGTTGGTTTCTTCGACCAGGGACATCTCAGTTCCTCACTCTCGGGTCGAGCGCGGCGTAGAGCACTTCGGAGAGCGTCGAGGAGAACAGGATCAGGATGGCCACGAACAGCGTGGTCCCGGCGACCGCGTTGATGTCGCTCTGGCTGATCGCGTTCAGGGCGAATTCGCCCATCCCGTGGAAGGAGAAGACGATCTCGAGCATGATCGAGCCGGAGACCAGCGTGCCGAAGCTGTAGGCGAAGAACGTGGACATCGGGATGAGCGCGACCCGCACGCCGTGGCGAACGAGCGCCGAGTTGCGGGAGCGCCCCTTGGCCCTGGCGGTGCGGATGAAGTCGGCCGAGAGCACGTCGAGCATGACGCTGCGCTGGTAGCGGGAGTAGCCGGCCGCGCCGATCAGCACGAGCGCGATGGTGGGCAGGAGCAGGTGGACGCCGCGGTCCAGGGTCAGATCCCACCAGGATCCGCTCAGCCCGGCCGAGTATTCGCCGGTGAAGTTGATCAGCTGGGCTCCCGCTGCGCCGTTCAGCGCGGTCGCCGCGATCATGAGTAGGACCCCGATCACGAAGGTCGGCGTGGCGAAAATCAGGTAGGAGCCATAGGTGACGACCTGGTCGCTCAGTTTGTACTGACGCACCGCGCCCCAGACGCCCAGCGTCACCCCGACGAGGGCCCCGATCAGCGAGCCGATCAGGAGCAGTCGCAGACTGACACCGGCGCGGGAGATGATCTGGTCGCCAATGGAAACGCCGTTGACCCCGGTGCCCAGCGAGCCGTGCACGACCAGGTTCACCAGCCAGTCCCAGAGCCGCTGGAGCACGGGCACGTTCGGGTTGACGCCGAGGCCGTCCAGGATGTTGTCGATCGTCTGCTGCGTCGGCTGGGGGTTGCGGCCGTAGTACTTGGCAGCAGGGTCGAGGGCCAGGCTGGACACGACATACGCCAGACACGTCGCGATGAGCGAAAGGAAGAAGTAGTTGACGAAACGTCGGAAGATGTAGAAGGCCACGCGCGGTCAACCTAGAACGGGGAACGAGAGACGGCAGCCGGAATGGTTCTACGAAGTGATCCCATTGTTTACTCCCCCGTCGCGCTCCCGCCCGAAGGATTCCCGGCGGCAGAACCGTTTCAAATGTTGTTACGGGGCGAGCCTGTGCCTGCGCGAAGCTCCTTTGCCCCAGATCACAGTCTGCGGCAGATCCTGACAAAACATGTAACATTTTCGAAACTTAAGTCGCAATTTGCTGAGTCCGGGGTCAGAGGATTGAGCAACGCTCAGACCTGCGCCGCCCAGATCAGCTGCGCGACGACGACCAGGAGGAGCGCCACGCCGACCTGCAGCGACCATCCGTTCCACCGGCGTGCAGCGGCATCCGTGGGGCCCTGCGGCCGCTCATGCCGTTCCCAATAGCCCTGGATCGCCCGGTGGGCGGCGCTACCGCTGATCCGTCCGCTGGGCTCGCGCACCTGCGCCGCCCGCGGGGCCGGCCCGGACGACCGGACCGGCATCGACGACCGGGCGGATGACGGCGCTCCCCAGCACCGCAGCCGCTCGCCTGACCGGGTCACCACGACGACCTGGTGGCGCAGCACGATCTCGTCCACCGCACCCCAGGGCACGGTCGTCGTGCGCAGCACGTTGACGATGGTCAGCCCGGTGCCGGACAGCCGCAGGCACGGCCGGGCGAAGACGAGCCAGGCCGACCACAGCACCAGCGTCACCGCCGGCAGGGACACCAGGGCCACGGCCCCCCGCGCACGCAGGAGCGCGTCGACCAGCAGCGCGGCGCACAGCAGCGCCACGGCCGCGAAGACGGCGACGGATGCCGGCGACCGCAGGACGATCGCCGCGCGCCCGGGAGTCACTCCCGCGCCGCCGAACCGCGGTCAGCGGCCAAACTGGAAGTTGCCGCCCGGGATGGCTGCGAGCAGTTCCTGGGTGTACGCCTCACGCGGGTTGTCGAAGACCTCGTCCGTGGACGCGGTCTCGACGATCCGCCCCTTCTGCATGACGCAGACGTTGTCGGCCACGAGCCGCACGACTGCGAGGTCGTGCGTGATGAACAAATAGGTCAGGCCGAGTTCGGTCTGCAGTTCGGTGAGCAGGTTCAGGATCTGGCCCTGCACGAGCACGTCGAGGGCGGATACCGCCTCGTCGAGCACGAGCACGTCCGGCTTGAGCGCGAGGGCACGGGCCACCGCGATCCGCTGGCGCTGCCCGCCGGACAGTTCGCTCGGGTAGCGGTACCGGGTGGCCCAGGGCAGGGATACCTGGTCCAGCAGCTCGCGCACGCGGTCCTGGCGCTCTTTGGAGGAGCCGATCTTGTGCGCCAGCAGGGGCTCGGCGATCGTGTTGCCCACGTTGTACTGCGGGTCGAGGGAGCCGTACGGGTCCTGGAACACCGGCTGCACGCGGCGGCGGAACTTGAGCAGCGCCGCCCCCTTGAGCCCGGCGACATCCTGGCCGTCGAACTCGATCTGGCCGCTGGTGATGCTCTCCAGCTGCAGGATGAGCTTCGCGACGGTGGACTTGCCCGACCCGGATTCCCCGACGAGCGCCGTGGTGGTGCCCTTCCTGATGCCGAAGGAGACGTCGTTGACGGCGAGCAGTTCGTTGTACTTCAGGCCCTTGGTGCGGATGCGGTACAGCTTGGAGATGTTCTGGATCGAGATCAGGTCCTTCGCCGCCGCATCCGCCTCCCGCTCGGCCGCTCGGGCCACGAGAGTGGCGTCGAGCGAGCCCTCGGAGAAGATGGCTTCTCCTCCGGCGCCGGCCGTCTTGGCGGACTGGATGCGACGGGACGCGAGGCTGGGGGCCGCCGCGACGAGACGCTGGGTGTACGGGTGCTGCGGGTTGGCGAGGATCTCCTGCGACGGGCCGGATTCGACGACCTTGCCCTTGTACATCACCACGAGCTGTTCGGCCCGCTCGGCCGCGAGGCCGAGGTCGTGCGTGATGAACAGCACGGAGGTGCCGTAGTCGCGGGTGAGGGTGCCGAGGTGGTCGAGGATCTGTCGCTGCACGGTGACGTCGAGTGCCGAGGTGGGCTCGTCGGCGATGAGCAGCTTGGGCCGTGCGGACAGGCCGATGCCGATCAGCACGCGCTGGCGCATGCCGCCGGAGAACTGGTGCGGGAACTGCTTGAGCCGGTCCTCGGCGTCGCTGAGCCCGGCCTCCTGCAGCACCTGGATGGTGCGCTCGCGTGCGGCCTTGCCCTGGGCGACGTTGTTGGCCTTGATGGCCTCCTCGACCTGGAAACCGATGTTCCACACCGGGTTCAGGTTGCTCATCGGGTCCTGCGGCACGTAGCCGATCAGGCGGCCGCGGACATCCTGGATCTCCTTGGCCGAGAGGGCGGTGAGGTCGCGGCCCTCGAACAGTATCTGTCCGGCCGTGATCTTGCCGGTGCCGGCGAGGAGGTTGATGATGGCCTGCGCGGTCGTGGTCTTGCCCGAGCCGGACTCACCGACGATCGCGAGGGTCTGGCCGGCGTAGAGGGTCAGACTGACCCCACGCACGGCAGGGACGACACCGTGCTGGGTCTGGAAGCCGACCTCGAGGTCGCGGATCTGGAGCAGAGGCTCCGTGGACGCGTCGGCGTTCTCGCTGACCGGTTCGATGACGGTCTGGCTCATCGGCGGGCCCTCGCTTCGGGGTCGAGGGCGTCGCGCACGACGTCGCCCAGCATGAGGAACGCGAGAACGGTCACGGACAGCGCCGCCGCGGGGTAGAGCAGCACCTGCGGGTTGGTGCGGAGGGAGCTCTTCGCTGCGTCGATGTCGTTACCCCAGCTCATGACGTTCGGCGGAAGGCCGATCCCGAGGAATGACAGGGTGGCCTCGGCCACGATGAACGTGCCCAGCGAGACCGTGGCGATGACGATCACGGGCGCGATCGAGTTCGGCACCACGTGACGCAGCAGGATCTTGAACTTGCTGACGCCCAGGGCGATGGATGCCGTCACGTAGTCCGAGTTGCGGGCCGAGAGCACAGCGCCGCGCATGATTCGGGCGATCTGCGGCCAGGCGAAGAGCGAGAGCACGAGAGCGATGGTCACCGGGGTGCGCTCCGGCAGGACCGACATGAGCACGATGGCGCCCAGCACGGTGGGGACGGCGAAGAAGATGTCGCCGATGCGGGAGACGATCGAGTCCAGCATGCCGCCGTAGTAGCCCGCGAGCGCGCCGACGATGATGCCCGTGAAGGTGACGAGGATCGTGGCGAGCAGGCCGACGGTGAGCGAGGCCTGCGTGCCGAAGATGATCCGGGCGTAGATGTCGCAGCCCTGGCGAGTGTAGCCGAGCGGATGCCCGTCTGAGGGTGCACCGTGGCTGTCGCCGAGGTCGCAGGATGTGGGCGAGACGTGGGCGAACAGGCTCGGGAACAGAGCGACGATCACGATCAGGAAGATCAGCGCCGAGGAGATCCAGAAGGAGGGCCGTACCCGCATCGCGTCCCAGGCATCCGCCCAGGTGCTGCGTGCCTTCTGCGACTCGTCGAGGCGGTCGACGGTTTCGACCGGGGTTTCTTCCAGCGCGGCGACGTAGTGCGTCTGTGCGTTCGGGTTCTTATTTGGCATAACGAATCCTCGGGTCCAGTGCTGCGTAGAGGAGGTCGACGAGCAGGTTGGCGAGCACGAAGATCACGACCATGACAGCGATGAACGACACGACGGTGGGGCCTTCACCCAGCTTGATCGCCTTGTAGACGGTGCCGCCGACGCCGTTGATGTTGAAGATGCCCTCTGTGACGATGGCACCGACCATGAGTGAACCGAGGTCCACGCCGAGGAAGGTGACGACGGGAACAAGGGAGTTGCGCAGCACGTGCACGCCCACGACGCGGCGGCGGGACAGCCCCTTCGCGGTCGCGGTGCGCACGAAGTCCGCGTTGAGGTTGTCGGAGACGCTCGCGCGGGTGAGCCGCACGATGTAGGCGAACGAGACCGAGGCCAGCACGAGCGCGGGGAGGAGGAGCTCGTTGAAGGGAGCCTCGCTGCTCACCGTCGTACGAGCCCAGCCGAGCTTGACGGCGAAGACGTACTGCAGCACGAAGCCGATTACGAACGTGGGAACACTGATCAGGAGGAGGCTGACCACGAGGGCGCTCGCGTCGAAGAACTTGCCCTTGCGGAGGCCGGCGATCAGTCCGACGAGGATGCCGAAGAAGGCCTCGATGGCCAGCGCGAGCAGAGCCAGACGGGCGGTGATCGGAAAGGCCTTGGCCATCACGTCGCTCACGGGACGGCCGGAGTACGTGGTGCCCAGGTCACCCTGGAAGAAGTTGCCGATGTAGATGAAGTACTGCACGATGAACGGCTTGTCCAGGTTGTACTGGGCGCGGATCTGTTCGATCACGCCGGGCGCCGGGGGCCGGTCGCCGTAGAGAGCCGCGATGGGGTCCCCGGGCAACGAAAACACCATGAAGTAGATCAGCAGCGTTGCACCGAAAAACACCGGGATCATCTGGAGCAGGCGTTTGCCCGTATACCAGAGCATCAGGTTCCCAAGCCAGAACGTATGTACATGAGATTCACAATCACTGGTTGAGTCTAGTCAGTGTGGGGCCCGGGGCTGACGCCCCGAGCCCCACACGTCTTATCTATTCACTGCTGTCAAACGGATTGAACGAGTATTACTCGCTCTTGGTGATGTTGCTGTACAGCGGCACGGAGTCCCAGCCGAAGACGACGTTATCGACCTTGTCAGACCAGACGCCGGTGACGTTGGAGTACCAGAGCGGGATGGTCGGGAGGTCCTTGAGCAGGACTTCCTGAGCTTCCTGGTACTTCTTGGTTGCGGCTTCGACGGACGACGCCGCTGCGCCATCCTTGATCAGCTTGTCGAATTCGGGGCTGCTGTAGTCCTCGTAGTTCGAGCCGGCACCGGTCTGGTACAGCGGGGCGAGGAAGTTGTACAGCGACGGGTAGTCGCCCTGCCAGCCGGCGCGGGTTCCACCGGTCAGCTTGTCACCCTTGCGGTCGTCGAGGGCTGCGGCGAAGGTCGGGTACGGCTTGCCGATGGCTTCGATGCCCAGGGTGTTCTTGATGCTGTTGGTCACAGCGTCGACCCAGGCCGCGTGGCCGCCGTCGGAGTTGTAGGCGAGGTCGAACGTGCCGGTGTAGGGCGCGATCTTGTCGGCTTCGGCCCACTTGGCTTTGGCCTCTTTCGGGTTGTAGGCGAGGACGTCGGCACCCTTGAGAGAGTCGGAGTAACCGTCGATGACCGGCGAGGTGAAGTCGGTGGCCGGGGTGCGGGTGCCCTGGAAGATGACGTCGGTGATTTCCTTGCGGTCGATCGACATCGAGATGGCGGCGCGGCGCAGCTTGCCTTCCTCACCACTCCAGTGCTCGAGGTAGTACGGCATGTTGAAGCCCTGGAAGATGGCGGCCGGCTGGTTGACGAAGCGGTCCGGGAAGTCCGACTCGTAGGAGGCGAATGCGGCATCCGGGACGGCGTCGAGCACGTCGAGGTTTCCACCCTGGACGTCCGCGTAGGCGGCATCCTGCGAGGCGTAGAAGACGATGCTCAGGCCGCCGTTGACGGGCTTGCGCACGCCGTCGTAGTCGGGGTTGGTGACGAGGTCGATCTTGACCTCGTGCTCCCAGGCGCCCTTCTTGGCCAGCATGTACGGGCCGTTGCCGATCGGGTTCTCACCGAAGGCGGCCATGTCCGCGTACGCGGAGGAGGGCAGCGGCATGAACGCCGTGTAGCCCAGACGCAGCGGCCAGTCGGCCTCGGGGGAAGCCAGCTCGACCGTGAAGGTCTTGTCGTCGACGACCTTGAGGCCGGTCAGTTCGGAGTCGGCGTCGTAGCTGAAGCCGGCGATGTCGTCGAAGAAGTAGGAAGCGCTCTGGGCGTTGCTGAACTTCGCGCCGAAGTTCCACGCGTCCACGAAGGAGGAAGCGGTGACGGCTTCGCCGTCGGTGAACTTCCAGCCGTCGTTGATCGTGACGGTCCAGTTCTGCGCGTCGTCCGATTCGATGGACTTCGCGACCTCGTTCTCGGTCTCGCCCTTGGCGTTGTAGGAAACGAGTCCGGCGAAGAGCGAGGTGGTGATCTTGCCGCCACCGGTCTCGGTGGTGTTCGTCGGGATCAGCGGGTTCTGCGGCTCAGAGCCGTTCGTGCTGATGATCGCCGCGGTGTCGCCGGTCGCGGCTTTCGGGGTGGATTCTCCACTCGCGCACCCGGAGAGCATGAGTGCTCCCGCGGCGGCCAGAGCGATGGCTGGTATGCCCAGTCTCCTGATTTTCAATTTTCCTCCTGTGCGCAGGGATGTGCCACGCGGCTCATCACCGCGCCGACACGTCAGTTATATTGACCCTAAAGAGCCGGGACTGCGTTCGCACAATCTAATGAGGAAACGTTACACAGGCGAAACATTCTGCGCAGGATAGTTGCACCACGGCAGGTTCTTTCGGCCGATCCTTCCGCCGTACCCCGCAACATCCGCGTTCTGCGCAGTCGGAGGGCAGTGGGAGGATTGAGACATGACGCTCGTCTCCCCCGCCCGCCCGCCGCTGCTGATCTTCGACGGCGACTGCGCGTTCTGCACCACCTCCGTGAACCTGATGACCCGCCTCCTTCCGGCCATGCCGGATGCGGCCCCGTACCAGTGGACCGACCTCGGGTCGTACGCCCTCACGACGAAGGACGCCCAGTCGCGGGTCTGGCTCGTGATCGACGGGCACCAGTACGGCGGCGCCGCGGCCGTCGCCGCCCTGCTGCGGCACCAGCCGAACACGGTTCTGCGCATCCTCGGCTGGCTGGGCACGGTTCCGCCGTGGTCCTGGGCCGCCGAACTCGGCTACCGGCTGGTGGCGCGCTACCGCCACCGGCTTCCCGGGGGCACGCCGGCCTGCCGGATGAAGCCGGGCACGTGACTCGGAACGCTCTTCGCTGGGAGGTAGGAATCGTCCTCGGGCTCTCGCTCGGGGCATCCGCCATCTATTCGGTGGTCTCAATCATCGCCCGCCTGACCGACACGCGGCCGCTCTCGGAGCAGTCGGCCACGCTGAACGGCTCGCAGTCGCCGCGGGAATGGCTCGACTTCACCTACCAGTTCCTCGGGATCTTCTTCGCCTTCTTCGCCGTGGCCCTGGTGCTGTACCTGCTGTGGCGTCCCGGGCAGAGCGCGTTCCGGCGACTCGGGTTCGACCTGACGGAGCCGCGGCGCGACCTCCTGCGCGGGCTCGGCCTGGTCGCGGCCATCGGCATCCCGGGCCTCGGCCTGTACCTGGCCGGGCGGTTCTTCGGCTTCACGGTCGCGGTCGTGCCGTCGCCGATCGACACGTTCTGGTGGACGGTCCCCATCCTGGTGCTCTCGGCGCTTCGCTCGGCGCTGACGGAGGAGCTGATCGTGGTGGGCTACCTCTTCACCCGGCTGCGCGAGCTCGGCTGGTCGACCTGGACGATCATCGTGTCGTCGGCCGTGCTGCGGGGCAGCTACCACCTGTACCAGGGCATCGGCCCGTTCTTCGGCAACGCCGTGATGGGCGTCGTGTTCGGCTGGTGCTACCTCCGCTGGGGCCGCACGATGCCGCTCGTGATCGCGCACTGGGTGCTCGACATCGTCTCGTTCGTGGGCTACCCGCTCGCCCTGGCCTGGTGGCCCGGGCTGCTCGCCCCCACCGCCGCCTAGCCCACCTGCCCGCCGCCGCCCGGCCCCACCTGACCGCCGAGCCCGGCCTCACCTGCCCGCCGCGCCCCGCCTCCCCTGCCC